>NZ_JASFZF010000120.1:0-4059 GCF_046055765.1 Lutibacter sp.
ATTTTTAATTTGAAAGGTTCGCTGTAACGTCTAGTTACTCTGTCATTTTTATACATATACTTGTGGTTTAGTGTATACATATTTCAGGACGGGTCAAAAACTTCAAAAAATCAAAAAAATGAAATATACCACACTACCAAACACGAATATAAAAGTGAGTAAAATTTGTTTAGGAACTATGACTTTTGGTCAGCAAAATACCGAAAATGAAGCTCATGAACAATTAAATTTTGCCGTAGAAAAAGGAATTAATTTTATTGATACTGCCGAAATGTATTCTATTCCGGGGAGAAGAGAAACTCAAGGTAGTACAGAAAGTTATATTGGTTCGTGGTTAAAAGATCAAAAAAGAGAAGATTTAATAGTGGCAACCAAAGTAACTGGCCCAAACGAATATTTTAAGTATATAAGAGAAAATTTAGGATTTTCTAAATCTGTAATTTATGATGCGATTCATAAAAGTTTAAATCGTTTACAAACTGATTATATTGATGTCTACCAATTACATTGGCCAGAAAGAAATGTAAACTTTTTTGGAAAACGAAATTATAGTCATGATTCAAATGAAAAGTGGGAAGAGAACTTTAAAGAGGTCATAGAAATATTAGATGGCTTGGTAAAAGAAGGTAAAATCCGTCATTATGGCGTTTCTAACGAAACTTCTTGGGGAGTTATGCGTCATTTAGTGGAAAGCGAAAAAAATAATTTCACTCGTTGTAAAACTATTCAAAACCCATATTCATTATTAAATAGAACTTTTGAAATTAATTTAGCTGAAGTTTCTTTACGTGAAAATGTTGGATTATTAGCATATTCACCTTTGGCATTTGGAGTATTATCTGGTAAATATTTAAATGGAAATTTACCTAAAAATTCTCGATTAAAATTATTTTCAGCGTACTCCAGATATAATAGTGAACAATCTACAATACTAACTCAAAAATATGCTGATTTAGCTAAAGAGTTAAACATAAGTTTGGCACAATTGGCATTAGCGTTTGTGAATCAGCGTGAATTTGTAACTTCAACTATTATTGGAGCAACATCTCTAGAACAATTAAAAGAAAATATTGGAAGTATTCATGTGGAACTTTCAAAAGAAATTTTCGAAGAAATTGATAGAATTCAAGAGCTACAACCCAATCCTGCACCTTAAATTATATGTAATAAATTTATTGATGTTTTTTGAATAAAAAATTTAGTTAGAATTCGCGTTGACAGGTTGAACAACAGGATCACCCAAACCACATGGAACTTCTATGTAATTATCAACAAAACTTCCTTTAATTGGATCCCATTTCGGAACGTTTTTAAATTCTGTACAATCATCTTTTGAACAATCTATAAGTAGAAACGATAAAAATAGTAAAACTAAAATTTTAGGTATAAACTTCTTCATTTTCAATTTATTTTTTATTACTGAAAGTAGACTAAAATTAACGTGCATGTATAAGATTTATACGACCTAAACTCCACCATTTCCATTAATTTTTCCTGCTCCGCCAAATATAATTTCTCCAAAGATTAGAGGCTCATTAACTTCCGTTTTTTCTTGAGAGTAAATATTCAAAGTAAAGAAAGTTATTAAAAGAATTATTATTTTTTCATATCAAAGCTCCTCATTTACGCCAACAGTTAATACCCCAATTTTGTTCTGACTCGTTGTAAAACATCAGTAGCAACTACCTTTGCTTTTTTAGCTCCAATAGCTAAAGCTTTATCAATTTCACCAAGGTTTTCCATAAAGTAATTGTAACGTTCTCTTTCTTCTGAAAATTTATCAACTAGTAATTCATAAAAAGCCTGTTTTGCGTGTCCATAACCATAATTTCCACCTTCATAATTTGCTTTCATTTCAGAAATTTGTTCAGGCGATGCTACTAATTTATATAAGGCAAATAAATTACATGTTTCAGGGTTTTTAGGATCTTCAAGCGGTGTAGAATCTGTTTTTATTTTCATAATTTGTTTACGCAGTTGTTTGTCTGGTAAAAACAAATTGATAATATTTCCGCTAGATTTACTCATTTTTCTACCATCAGTCCCGGGAACCCACATGGTGCCTTTTTGTATTTTTGCTTCAGGAGCAACCAAAGTTTCACCCATTTGATGATTAAATCGATTAGCAACATCTCTAGACATTTCTAAATGTTGTAATTGATCTTTTCCAACAGGAACAATTTTAGCATCGTACAACAAAATATCAGCAGCCATTAACATTGGGTATGTAAATAAACCAGCATTTACATCTTCTAATCTATCAGCTTTATCTTTAAAACTATGTGCTAATGTTAAACGTTGGTAAGGGAAAAAACAGCTTAAATACCAAGAAAGTTCAGTTACTTCAGGAATATCACTTTGGCGATAAAAAACCGATTTATTTACATCTAAACCAAAAGCAAGCCAAGTTGCAGCAGTACTATACGTATTTTCACGTAACTCTTTTCCGTTTTTAATTTGTGTAAGTGAGTGCATATCTGCAATAAACAAAAACGATTCATTTTTTGGATCGTTTGCCATTTTTATAGCTGGAATTATAGCTCCTAATAAGTTTCCTAAATGTGGTGTTCCAGTACTTTGAACACCTGTTAAAATTCTCGACATTTATTTAAATTTTGAAACAAAAATACATATTTCAAAAAGAAATTAAGAATAGATTTAAAATTACTATTTTTGATGTTTATGAAAATAATTAAGTACCCTTTTTACATTATTTGGAAATGTTGGTTTTTATGTTGGGTAATACTTACTTTGATTCCAATTTTTCCAGTTTTAATCATTGTAACTTCTTCAGAAAAACTGTATCCTTTCTTTTTTAAAATTGCACGAGCTTGGGCAAATACCATTCTTTTTGTGATGGGTTTTAAAATTGTTTTAGAAGAAGATCAGGTTTTGGAAAAGGAGAAAAGCTTTATGTTTTGTCCAAATCATACTTCGATGATTGATATTATGGTGATGCTTTCGGTTACTAAAAATCCATTTGTATTTGTTGGGAAAAAGGAGCTTACTAAAATTCCAATTTTTGGATTTTTTTATAAGCGTACTTGTATTTTGGTTGATAGAGGTGATACAAAAAGCAGAAAAGCTGTGTTTGATGAAGCTAGAAGAAGAATGAGTGACGGATTAGATATTTGTATTTTTCCTGAAGGATTAGTACCTGATGATGAAAGTATTATTTTGAATGAATTTAAAAGTGGCGCATTTAGGTTAGCAATAGAGCATCAAATACCAATAGTTCCAATGACTTTTTACGATTGCAAAAAACGATTATCTTACACTTTTTTTAGTGGAAGCCCAGGGAAATTACGTGTAAAAATACATAAGTTTATAAATACAGAAGGTTTAGTTTTAAAAGATTGTAACTCCATTAAAAAACAAACATTTGATGTAATTTATAATGAATTAGCAACCGATTTAAAAAATCAGAAAAAAAATACTTAAGTCTAACTTTTTTCGTTCAACTAAAATGGAAAAAAAAGAGATTACCTATTACGAACCAAAAGAAGAAAAATTTAATATTATTTCACACGCAATTGGATTGGCTTTAAGCATTGTAGCTTTAGTTTTATTGATAGTGTATGCTAGTATTTATGGTGGCGTTTGGCATATAGTTAGTTTTAGTATTTATGGAGCAAGTTTAATTGTATTATATTCAGCATCAACATTTTATCACTATGTTCAAAGTCCTAAATTAAGACATCGATTAAATATTTTCGATCACTCAGCAATTTATGTATTAATTGCAGGAACATACACGCCCTTTACGTTGGTAGTTTTAAGTGGTTGGGTTGGCTGGACAATTTTTGGTGTTTCTTGGGGATTAGCTTTGGCGGGGATAATTTTAAAACTTTTTTTTACAGGGAAGTATGATAAAATTTCAACTTATGCTTATGTTTTAATGGGTTGGGTTGTGATTTTTGCAGTAAAACCATTGGTAGAAAACTTAGCTTTTGAAGGATTAATGTGGTTATTAGCTGGTGGAATTTTTTATACGGTTGGAGCAATTTTATACAGTATTAAAAATTTAAAATACAATCATGCTATTTTTCATATTTTTGT
>NZ_JASFZF010000121.1:0-17447 GCF_046055765.1 Lutibacter sp.
TCAAATGCATCAATTTGTTCATCAGCAGGCTCTTTAATCATAGTGCCATCACGATCTATAAACAATACTTTTTTCTTCATTTTATATTTCTTTTAGCGCCTTCATTAATAATTTATTTTCAGCTTTAGTCCCCACAGTTAATCGCAATGTATTTTCGCATAAAGGTTGCGTAGTTCTATTTCTAACTACAATTCCTTTATTTAACAATTGTTGATATCGTTTATTAGCATCATCCACTTTAATCAAAATAAAATTAGCGTCTGATTCATAAATTTTTTCTATATAATTTATAAACTCAATTTTTGAAACTAATTTTTCACGTTGCTCTACTATTTTATGTATTTCTGTTTGCACCTTGTTTACACATAGTAATCGTTTATAAGCCTTTTTTTGAGTCAACTCATTCACATTATAAGGAGGCTTAATTTTATTTAAAACAGCAATAATTTCTTTTGATGCATAACAGATTCCTAATCTAATTCCTGCCATTCCATAAGCTTTAGACAAGGTTTGAGTAATCATTAAATTTGGAAATTCATTCAACCTTTTTAACCAACTTTTTTTAGAAGAAAAATCAATATATGCTTCATCAATTACAACCAATCCTTTGAAGGCCTTTAACAGGGTTTCAACCCTTTCAGCATTGAATGAATTCCCTGTTGGATTATTTGGCGAGCATAAAAATAATATTTTGGAGTTTTCATCAATAACTTTTAAAATCTCATCAACATTTGGTTCAAAATTATTAGTTAATAATACTTCCTTTTCATCAACATTATTAATTTTTGCTAACACTTTATACATGCCATACGTTGGCGGTAATGTAATAACATTGTCTTGCTTTGGTTCGCAAAATGCTCTAAAAATCAAATCCAACACTTCATCGCTACCATTGCCCAATAAAATTTGAGAAAATGGTATATTTTTTAACGCAGACAACTCATTTTTTAACTTAGTTTGTTGTGGGTCTGGATAACGATTCACACCATTTTCAAACGGGTTTTCATTGGCATCTAAAAACACCATATCAGCATTCAAAACCTTAAATTCATCACGTGCTGATGCATAGGGTTTTAATGTCTTAATATTATCACGAACTAAATTATTGATATTCATAATTATTCTCCTCTTTTCAAATATATTATTTTGTCAATGCAAAGCAAATTTTTTATTTGCTGTGGTAATCTCACTAATTTTAAGAGATTACCACGTCATTATCATTCCTCGTAATGACGTTATTTTAAACTATTTAAACGTAAAGTTACAGCATTTTTATGTGCGTCTAAACCTTCTGCATCTGCCATTAATTCAATTGCTTTACCAATATTTTGAATTCCTATTTTTGATATTTTTTGAAATGAAATTGCCTTCAAAAACGAGTCTAAATTTACACCAGAATATGCTTTAGAATAACCATTTGTAGGTAATGTGTGGTTGGTACCAGAAACATAATCACCAGCACTTTCAGGTGTGTAATCACCAATAAATACCGAACCTGCATTTTGAACTCCGTTTATATAAAAATCGTTATCATTGGTACAAATTATAAAATGTTCTGGACTATATTCATTAATTAAATCTAGTGCAGTTTCTTTAGTTTCGATATAAATTAATTTTGAGTTTCCAATCGCTTTTTTAGCAATACTTTTTCTAGATAATAACTCCATTTGTTGTTCTATTTCTTGCTCAACTTCATTTAATTTTTCTAGTGAAGTTGATACTAAAATAACCTGACTATCTGTACCGTGTTCAGCCTGACTTAATAAATCTGAAGCTACAAAACTTGCATTGGCTGTTTCATCTGCAACAATCAATAATTCACTTGGCCCCGCAGGCATATCAATTGCAACTCCATATTTTGTAGCTAATTGCTTAGCTGCGGTAACATACTGATTTCCAGGCCCGAAAATTTTATACACTTGCGGTATTGTTTCAGTTCCAAAAGTGAAGCCTGCAATAGCTTGTATACCACCAACTTTTAATATTTTTGTAACACCACACAATTGTGCAGCATATAAAATAGCTGGATTTATCTCTCCTTTTTTATTTGGTGGAGTCGCCAAAATAATTTCTTTACAGCCTGCAATTTGAGCAGGTATTGCCAACATTAACACCGAAGAAAATAATGGAGCTGTTCCACCTGGAATGTACAATCCAACTTTTTGAATTGCTCTTTTTTCTTGCCAACACTCAACACCTTCAACAGTTATTACAACTTTTTTAGTTGTTTTTTGAGCAGTATGAAATGTTGAAATATTATTTTTAGCCAAATTAATAGCTCTTTTTAGCTCACTAGAAATTTGTGATGAAGCTGCCAAAATTTCTTCTGAGGATGCATAAAATTCATCTAACTCAACATCATCAAAAATTGAAGAATAACGTTTAATTCCATCATCACCATTCCGTTTTATATCATCAAAAATTGAAGTTACAGTAGTTTCAATAGCTTCAATTGTTTGCACAGGTCTTTGCAACAAAATTTGCCACTGATTTTTATCTGGATTAATTATTTTTTTCATTACTTAATTTTATGTTCAACTGTTTAAAAGTAAAACGTGTAATTGGATGTTCGTTTTAAGTAATTCAATTTTAAATTCCTATTAAACAACTAAACAATTTAACGCATCAACTTAAACTATAATACCATTTTTTCAATTGGAATCACTAGCAACCCTTCTGCCCCATTTGCCTTTAATTCATCTATTACTTCCCAAAAAGAATTTTTTTCAATTACTGTGTGAATAGAACTCCAACCCGCTTCTGCCAATGGTAAAACTGTTGGGCTTCGCATCCCTGGCAACAATTTAATTATTGTTTCAACTTTGTCATTTGGCGCATTCATTAAAATATATTTTGATTTCCTAGCTTTTAATACTGCTTGAATTCTAAACTGGAGCTTGTCTAATATCTTCTGATTATCACTTGAAATACTTGGTGAAACTGCTAAAACAGCTTCACTTTTCAACATTAATTCAACTTCTTTTAAATTGTTTTTGAATAATGTACTTCCACTCGAAACAATATCACAAATAGCATCGGCCAAACCAATATTTGGGGCAATTTCTACTGAACCATTGATAATATGAATATCTGGTGTTACATTAAATTTTTTGAAGTATTCCTTTACAGTATTTGGGTATGAAGTAGCAATTCTAGCACCTTCTAAATCCTTAATATTTTTATAATTTACTTCTTTTGGTACTGCTAAAGAAACTCTACATTTTGAAAATCCTAATTGTTCTATAATACCAATATCACCTCCTTTTTCAATCAGTACATTTTCTCCAATTATAGCAATATCTACTACACCATCTCTAAGATATTGAGGAATATCACCATTTCGTAAATACAACACTTCCAACGGAAAATTACTTGCTGATGCTTTTAATTGGTCTTTCCCATTATCAATAGAAATTCCACAATCTTTTAATAAATTTAGAGAATCTTGGTTTAATCTTCCTGATTTTTGGACTGCAATCTTAATTTTAATCATTTTTTATTTTAATTAGCTTGAGTATTCCAAACAGGCCATAAAAAAACCCGTTTGATTTTCTCAAACGGGTTATAATTATATGTTGAATTTATTCAATATAGTATCATCTCGCCTGAGTGCCAGTATAAAAATGATGACGATGTAATTGAATAAATTTCATTATTTCTTGTTTTATGAGGCAAATATAAAAATGTTTAATATAGCAACCTGAACATCATAAAATATTTACAAAATTTAATATTTTGTTAAATAAATAACAATAAAAATTGTTTAAAACTCTCTTAATAACTGATTGATTATAAACAAAAGTACCCACAACATTTATAATAATTTGATTAAATTTGCACATACTAACAACGCACTAAACTAATCAATCTATGATTCATTTCTTTGGAAACACAAACAGTAAAATTTATGCTGTACAAACGTCAAAAGAACTTTCACAAAAAAATACACAAAAATTAAACTGGCTTTTTGGAAATCAAGAAAAACTATCTGAAGCATCTATTGATGCTTTTTTTATTGGTCCACGCTCGGCTATGATTACTCCTTGGAGTACTAATGCTGTTGAAATTGCACAAAATATGGGTATTGAAGATCTTTTCAGAATTGAAGAATTTAATGTTTCAACAAAAGATGAGGGTTTTGATTCAATGATTTTTCAGAAGTATTCAAACTTAAATCAAGATATTTTCACAATCAATATTCAACCTAAACCTATTCTTGAAATTGAAGATATTGATGCGTATAACAAACAAGAAGGACTATCATTAAATGGAGAGGAAGTTGACTATTTAAATAAGCTAAGTACAAAAATTGGTAGAAAATTAACCGATTCTGAAGTGTTTGGATTTTCACAAGTAAACTCAGAGCACTGTCGCCATAAAATTTTTAACGGTACTTTTATTATTGATGGTAAAGAAATGCCATCATCTCTTTTTGAATTAATTAGAAAAACATCAGAAACAAATCCAAACGGAATTGTTTCAGCCTATAAAGATAACGTAGCTTTTATAAAAGGGCCAATTGTTGAACAATTTGCACCAAAATCAGCTGACAAACCAGACTATTATGAGAAAAAAAAATATAATTCAGTAATTTCTTTAAAAGCTGAAACACATAATTTTCCAACAACTGTTGAACCTTTTAATGGTGCTGCAACGGGTTCAGGTGGTGAAATTAGAGACCGATTGGCTGGAGGAAAAGGGTCGTTACCATTGGCTGGAACTGCTGTTTATATGACATCTTACTCGCGTTTAAACGAAAATAGGTCTTGGGAAAAAGGAATGCAAGAACGGGATTGGCTATATCAAACTCCAATGGACATATTGATAAAAGCCTCTAATGGAGCTTCCGATTTTGGTAACAAATTTGGGCAACCTTTAATTACTGGTTCTGTATTGACTTTTGAACATGAAGAGCAAGCACGTAAACTTGGCTTTGATAAAGTAATTATGCAAGCTGGTGGTATTGGTTATGGTAAAGCTGAACAAGCGTTAAAAGACACTCCAAAAGCAAACGATAAAATAGTGCTACTTGGTGGTGAAAATTACCGAATTGGTATGGGAGGTGCTGCCGTATCATCATCCGATACTGGAGCATTTGAAAGTGGTATTGAATTAAATGCCGTACAACGCTCAAATCCAGAAATGCAAAAAAGAGCTGCAAATGCCATTCGTGGAATGGTAGAAAGCGATATAAATCCTATTGTCTCTATTCACGATCACGGTGCAGGTGGACATTTAAATTGCTTATCGGAATTAGTTGAGGAAACTGGAGGATTAATAGATTTAGATAAATTACCAATTGGTGACCCAACACTTTCTGCTAAAGAAATTATTGGAAACGAATCTCAAGAACGTATGGGATTAGTTATTGGTGAAGAAGGTGCTAAAACTTTAAAACGTATTGCAGAAAGAGAGCGCTCTCCTTACTATGAAGTTGGTAAAGTAACAAATAATAACCGTTTTACATTTCAATCTAAAACTACCGGTGAAAAACCAATAGATTTAGACTTGTTTGATATGTTTGGGAGTTCTCCTAAAACTATAATGAAGGATAAAACAGTTGCTGTAAACTACCTAGAATTAAAATATACAATTCAAAAAATAGCAATCTATTTAAAAAATGTATTACAATTAGAAGCTGTAGCTTGTAAAGACTGGCTCACCAATAAAGTAGACCGCTGTGTTGGTGGTAAAGTTGCAAAACAACAATGTGCTGGCCCATTACAATTACCTTTAAATAATTGTGGTGTTGTGGCATTGGATTATAATGGAAAAGAAGGAATAGCAACCTCTATTGGACATTCACCGGTAGCAGCATTAATTGATCCAATAGCAGGAAGTAGAACGGCCATTGCAGAAGCATTATCGAATATAATTTGGGCACCCATAAAAAATGGTTTAAATGGTATTTCACTTTCAGCCAACTGGATGTGGCCTTGTAAAAATGAAGGTGAAGATGCTCGTTTATACAAAGCCGTAAAAGCAGTTTCTGAATTTGCTATTGAATTAGGAATTAATGTACCAACGGGTAAAGATTCATTATCAATGAAGCAAAAATACCCTAATGAAGAAGTTATTGCTCCTGGAACAGTAGTAATTTCAGCTGCTGGAAATTGTGCAGATATTAAAAAAGTAGTTGAGCCCGTTTTACAAAAAAATGGGGGATCAATTTATTATATCAACCTTTCTCAAGATGATTTTAAATTAGGAGGTTCTTCATTTGCACAAACACTTAATTCAATTGGGAGCTCTGCTCCAACAATTAAAGATACTACTTTTTTCAAAAAAGCATTCAATACAATCCAAGAATTAATTTTAGAAAATAATATACTTGCTGGACATGATGTTGGAAGTGGTGGACTTATAACTACACTTTTAGAAATGTGCTTTTCTGATGTAAATTTAGGTTTGAAAATAGATTTTTCAGTTTTCGAAGAAAAAGATATTATAAAATATCTTTTTGCAGAAAATATAGGAATTGTTTTTCAAGCAAAAGATGACACTCTTGTTGAGAGTAAATTAACTAAAAATAACGTTTCATTTTACAAATTAGGAAATGTTACAAATGAAGAAACTTTAGATTTTGGACCTTGTAAGTTAGACATTCCAACATACAGAACTATTTGGTTTGAAACTTCATATTTATTAGATGCTAAGCAATGTGTAAATAATAAAGCACAAGATCGCTTTGAAAATTATAAAAATCAACGTTTAAATTTTTCATTTCCAAAACATTTTACAGGTAAGTTATCAGACATCATTGAAAACGAAGTGAAACAATCTGCTTCTGATAATGAGATTGCTTCGTCGCAAACTCCTCGCAATGACATAAAAAGACCAAAAGCAGCTATTATTCGTGAAAAAGGAAGTAACTCTGAACGTGAAATGGCAAATGCCATGTATTTAGCTGGTTTTGACGTAAAAGATGTGCATATGACCGATTTAATTAGTGGTCGTGAAACCTTAGAAGATATTCAATTTATTGGTGCTGTAGGTGGTTTTTCAAACTCTGATGTGTTAGGATCTGCCAAAGGTTGGGCAGGTGCATTCTTGTACAATGAAAAGGCAAAAAATGTATTAGATAATTTCTTTAAAAGAGAAGATACATTATCCGTTGGAATTTGTAATGGATGCCAATTATTTATGGAATTAGAAGTAATTAACCCAGAACATAAAATTCACGGAAAAATGCTGCATAACGATTCCCATAAACACGAAAGTAATTTTACTTCAGTAAAAATACAAAAAAATAACTCTGTTATGCTTTCTAGTTTAGAAGGAAGTACTTTGGGTGTTTGGATTTCTCATGGTGAAGGGAAATTTAATTTACCAATGAAAGAAAAAGACTACAATATTGTAGCTAAATATGGGTATGATTCGTATCCGGCAAATCCAAATGGATCGGATTTTAATGTTGCAATGATGAGTTCAAAAGATGGTCGACATTTAGTAATGATGCCGCATATTGAACGTTCTATTTTTCAATGGAATTGGGCGTATTATCCAAAAGGAAGAAAAGACGAAGTTTCGCCTTGGGCTGAAGCTTTTGTAAATGCCAGAAAATGGATTGAAAAATAAAACACAAAATACTATTTAATTTATCTTAAGGATTTTACTGTTGTGAAATCCTTTTTTTATGTCTAATTTGCAAGTAATCAATCGTTATTTATGAGTCATAATATTACACGTTTATTTGATTTTGCTTATCACCAACTAGCCAATAATCCTCAAGAAAAATGTTTCAATACAAAAGTCGATAACCAATGGATTTCAACTTCAACAAAAAGCTATATTGAGCAAGCAAATACAATTAGTAGAGCACTCTTAAGATTAGGTATAAAACCAAACGATAAAATAGCCGTTGTAACTACCACAAACCGTGTTGAATGGAGTATCCTAGATATTGCTATATTACAAATTGGCGCTATAAATGTTCCATTATACCCTACTATTTCTTCAACTGACTATCAATACATTATAAATCATTCTGATGCTGTTTTATGCTTTGTTTCAGACAGAATATTAGCAAAAAAAGTATCAAAAATCAAAGATAAAACACAATTAAAAGACATCTATTCTTTTGATAAAGTAAAAAATATCTCCACTTGGAAATCCTTATTAGAATTGGGTAAAGACACTTCAAACCAAGCTGAAGTTGAGAAATTTAAAAAGGCGGTTTCACCTTCAAAATTAGCAACAATAATTTATACTTCAGGAACCACTGGAATACCAAAAGGTGTGATGCTTTCTCATAAAAATATTGTAGAAAACACATTTGTAAGTGCTAAAGCATTAGATTTTGAGCCTAGAAATTATAAAGTGTTAAGCTACTTACCAATTTGTCATATTTTTGAACGTTTTGCTTTATATTATTATCAATTCATAGGATTTGAAATTTATTATGCTGAATCTATTGATAAATTAGGTGATAATTTAAAAGAAGTTCAGCCTCATTTTATACCTGTTGTACCGCGATTACTTGAAAAAATTTACGATAAAATTGTTGATAAAGGGAGTAACTTAAAAGGAATAAAACACTTACTTTTCTTTTGGTCTTTAAACTTAGGAAAAAACTATAAACCATATAATGAAAATGGTTGGTGGTATCATTTTCAATTAAAAATAGCTCAAAAATTAGTTTTTAGTAAATGGCGTGAAGCTTTAGGTGGAAATATTAAGTTTTTAGTTTCGGGTAGTGCTCCTTTACAACCTCTACTTATTAAAGTATTTACTGCAGCAGGGATTCCCGTTTTTGAAGGTTATGGAATGACCGAAACTTCACCAGGAATATCAATCAACGATTTTAGAAACGGTGGTTTTAAAATTGGTACCGTTGGAAGAGTTCTTGATAATATTGAAGTAAAAATTGCTAGTGATGGCGAAATATTGGTTAAAGGTTCAAATATTATGCTTGGTTATCACAAAGAAGAAGAACTTACTAATAACACCATTATAAGCGGTTATTTACATACGGGTGACATTGGGATATTAGATAATGATGGTTTTTTAAAAATTACCGGTCGAAAAAAAGAAATGTTTAAAACTTCAGGTGGTAAATACATTGCTCCTGCTGTACTTGAATGCAAACTAAAAGAATCTCGTTTTATTGAACAAGTGATGGTTATTGGTGAAAGTGAAAAAATGCCAGCAGCTATTATTCAACCACATTTTGAATTTTTAATTGAATGGATAAAACGCAAACAATTAAAAATTAATATTTCATCTTTTGAGGATATTATTTCAAACAAAAAAGTAATAAAAAGAATTGGTGAAGAAATCGTTTTTGCTAATTCATTTTTTGGAAATTGGGAAAAAATTAAAGATTTTGAATTAACCTCTGACATTTGGAGTATAGAAAATGACTTACTAACACCAACTATGAAATTAAAACGTAAGTCTATCATTCAGAAATACAATCACTTATATTTTAAAATTTACAAAAAACAACCATAAAACTATTGCTACCTCTTTGCTTGTAGAATTCTATTAATTTTTATATTTTGCAAGGATACATTCAAACAATAAGAAATGGCCAAAGAAATTACTCGATTATTCGATTTTGCTCACTACCAATTAGAAAAATATAATTTAAAAAAGGCTTTTACTACAAAATATAATGGAGAATGGATTGCTACTTCAACTCAAGAATATATAACTAAAGCAAATGCTATAAGTCGTGGATTATTAAAATTAGGAGTAAAACCAGGTGATAAAATAGCTGTTATTTCTTCAAATAATAGAACTGAATGGAATATTTTAGATATTGGCGTATTACAAATTGGAGCTATTAATATTCCTATTTACCCAACAATTTCTAAAGATGATTATGAATATATTTTTAACCATTCTGAAGTAACTCATTGCTTTTTATCTGACAAAGAATTATATGCTAAAGCAATTGCGGTTAAAGATAAAGTGCCAACTTTAAAAGAAATTTATTCTTTTGAAGACATTGAAGGTTGTAAAAATTGGAATGAAATTTTAGAACTTGGGAAAGATGAAAGCAGTCAGCCTGAAGTTGAACAACTAATGGCAGCAGTAAAATCTTCTGATTTAGCAACAATTATTTATACTTCAGGTACTACAGGAAAACCAAAAGGCGTAATGCTCTCACACAATAATATTGTTACCAACGTTTTAGATAGTTTCCCAAGACTTCCACTAACAGTTGGTGATATGAGCGTTTTAAGCTTTTTACCTGTATGTCATGTTTTTGAAAGAATGTTACATTACTTATATCAGTATGCTGGAATTTCTATTTATTTTGCTGAATCAATTGATAAAATTGGAGTGAATTTAAAAGAAGTTCATCCTTCATTAATGTCTGTAGTTCCTCGCTTACTTGAAAAAATTTATGATGGAATAATTACAAAAGGATCAGAGTTAAAGGGTTTAAAAAAAATAATATTCTTTTGGGCTGTTGATTTAGGCTTAAAATATGAACCTTATGGTAAAAATGGCTGGTGGTACGAAAAACAATTAGCTTTAGCTAACAAATTAATATTTAGCAAATGGCGTGAAGCTTTAGGCGGTAGCTTAAGAACTATGGTTTCTGGTAGTGCTGCACTACAACCACGTTTAGCTAGAGTTTTTACTGCTGCAAAAATGCATGTAATGGAAGGTTATGGACTTACAGAAACTTCGCCAGTAGTATCTGTAAATAGATATGATTTCAACTTAATGAAAATTGGAGCAGTTGGAAAACCTATTAATAATGTAGAAGTGAAAATTGCTAAAGATGGAGAAATTTTAATAAAAGGTCCCAATGTAATGATGGGTTATTATAAAGATGAAGAAAAAACAGCAAGTGTAATGACGGGTGATTATTTCCACACTGGAGATAAAGGTGAAGTTGATAGCGATGGGTTCTTAAAAATAACTGGTAGAAAAAAGGAAATTTTTAAGACTTCAGGTGGTAAATATATTGTACCTGCTTTATTAGAAAATGAAATGAAACAATCTCGTTTTATTGAGCAAATTTTAGTGGTTGGAGAGGGACAAAAAATGCCTGCAGCAATTATTCAACCACACTATAAGTTCTTAAGAGAGTGGTCACGTATTCATCATGAACCTATCTTAGGAAATAATCAGGATTTAATTGAAAATCCACATATTATAGAACGCATTCAGCAAGAAATTAATCACGGAAATAAAAATTTTGGTAAATGGGAAACTATCAAACGATTTGAATTAACACCTGACGTTTGGGGAATTGACAATGGCTTATTAACACCAACAATGAAACCTAAACGAGCTGAAATTTTAAAGAAATATCAACATTTGTATAATAAAATTTATGAAATTAGCTAGTAATTAACAACTAGTTTTAATACTTTCGTAAAACAAGTAAACACGCAATTAATGGAACAATTTATAGTATCTGCTCGTAAATATCGCCCTCAAACTTTTGGGGAAGTTGTTGGGCAACAAGCAATTACCAACACACTTGAAAATGCTATAAAAAACAACCATTTAGCACAAGCTTTACTGTTTACTGGCCCAAGAGGAGTTGGTAAAACTACTTGTGCACGTATTTTAGCAAAACAAATAAATCAAAATAATTCAGAAACAACTAGTGAAGATGATTTTGCATTCAATATTTTTGAATTAGATGCAGCTTCAAACAATTCGGTTGATGATATTAGAAGTTTAACCGATCAAGTTCGTATTCCACCTCAAACAGGAAAATATAAAGTCTATATTATTGATGAGGTTCATATGTTATCTGCCGCCGCGTTTAATGCCTTTTTAAAAACATTAGAAGAACCACCAGCTCACGCTATTTTTATTCTAGCAACTACTGAAAAACATAAAATAATTCCAACCATACTTTCACGTTGTCAAATTTTTGATTTTAAACGAATTGGAGTTTTAGATGCTAAAAATTACCTTAAAAAAATAGCTATTGAAGAAAATATAACTGCTGATGATGATGCTTTACATATTATTGCTCAAAAAGCAGATGGAGCTATGCGTGACGCACTTTCTATTTTCGATAGAGTTGTAAGTTTTTCAGGAAATAAATTAACAAGAAAAGCTGTTACAGAAAACCTAAATGTATTAGATTACGATGAATATTTTAAAACAACCGATTTAATTCTAGAAAATAAAATTCCTGAAGTTTTAATTCATTTCAATTCAATTTTAAGCAAAGGATTTGAAGGTCATCATTTTATTAGTGGTTTAGCTTCTCACTTTAGAGATTTATTAGTTGCAAAAGATAAAATTACTATCGATTTACTAGAAGTTGGAGATAATGCAAAAAAGAAATATTTAGTTCAATCTGAAAAATGTGATGTACGTTTTTTGCTACAAGGTATTGAATTAGCTAACAATTGCGATTTAAAATACAAAACAAGTAAAAATCAACGATTACTAGTTGAACTAACTCTTATGCAATTAGCCTCTATTACTTTTAATGGAGAAAAAAAAAACAATAAACCCTACATTATAGCATCGCTCCATTTTAATACTGGTTTAGTTTCAAAACCAATTTTTATACCTAGTACTCAACAAACTAAAAATAAAACTTTACCCATAATAAAAGCTGAAATCTCTAAAAAAGAGATAGTTAAACCTGTTTTACCAGATGGTAAAAGAAGAGTTTCTTCACTATCCTTAAGTAGCATTGGGCGTAAAAAAGAGCTAGAAGAAGTTGAAGTTGAGTATGAAGAAATTGAAGGTTTGCCAACTGATGAATTTTCAACAAATAAAGTCACAATTCTTTGGAAACAATATATTGAAAAGTTACAATTACAAGGTAAAAAAAGTGTTGCTTCAATAATGAATGCAAGTAAACCTACCGTTATAAATAACGAAATACATTTTGAGCTTCCAAACTCATTAATGAAAGATCAATTGGAACGAGCAAAAGGTCCATTAATAAAGTTCTTACGCAAAAAATTAAACAACTTTAAAACCACAATTAAAATTGATGTAAATGAAGAAGTAACTAAAAAATATGCTTATACACCCCAAGAAAAATACGAAAAATTAAAAGAAAAAAATAAAGTACTTGAATTATTAAAGAAAACTTTTGATTTAGATTTATAAATTTTGATATTAAACTTCATTGAGTATCTTTAACTTCTTAAATTATTTAATTTGGATTTAAAATTATTAATTACATTTTTAATAGGTTTTTTAATTGTTGCAATTGCTGCAAATCAGATTGCTATTGTTTTTCAAAAAATTAAATTCCCCTTAATTACAGGTTTAATTGTTACTGGTATTATTGCGGGATCTTCCGTATTAAATTTTATTACACCAAATGCATTAAAACAACTAAACTTTTTAAATGAAATTGCTTTAGCTATAATTGCCTTTTCTGCAGGATCTGAATTATACTTAAACGACTTAAGAAGTAGAATTAAAAGTATAAAATGGATGACAATTGGCCAACTTATAATAACATTTGTTATGAGTTCTACAGTAATCTATTTTTTTGCAAGTCTAATCCCTTTTATGGCAGAAATGCCTTCAACACATAAAATTGCTGTAGCTGTATTATTTGGAACTATTTTTGTTGCACGCTCACCCTCATCAGCAATTGCAGTAATTAATGAAATGAGAGCTAATGGACCGTTTACAAAAACGGTTATGGGAGTTACAGTTATAAAAGATGTACTTGTAATTATTTTATTTGCAATTTGTTTTGCCATTGCTAAAGCCTTAATTAATGGAGAATCTACAGGTTTTCTATTCTTTATTTTATTATTAATTGAATTAATTACCTCCTTTGGACTTGGTTATTTGCTAGGAAAAATATTACAAATCCCATTTTTAACAAAACTAGACATTCAACTAAAAGGAATAGCCGTTATTTTAATTGGTTATTTGGTGTATGTTTTTACACATTATGTTAAAATCCAAACATTAGCATATTTCCATCACGAGTTTATTTTAGAACCATTACTAATTTGTATAATAGGTAGTTTTGTTTTAACTAATTACAGCAAACATCGTATTGAATTCTCTCAAACACTTAAAAAAATAAGTCCACTAATTTATATTATATTTTTCACATTAACAGGTGCTTCATTATCTGTACAAACACTAATAAGTGTATTTGGAATTGCTGTAGCTCTTTTCTTTTTAAGGCTAATTACTATGGTTTTTGGAGGATTTTTTGGAGTGTATGCAGCAAACGACCATAAAAAATATACGTTCATAGCTTGGATGCCTTATTTAACTCAAGCTGGTGTTGCATTAGGCTTAGCAACAATAATATCACATGAATTTCCAGTTTGGGGACATCAATTTGAAACAATTATAATTGCCATTATTGTATTAAACCAATTAATTGGTCCTCCTTTATTCAAATGGTCTTTAAATTTTGTGAAAGAAAGCCATTTACAAGCTAAGAAAAATATTTTTGACGCTACTCGTGAAGCTTTAATTTTTGGTCTTGAAAATCAAGCAATTGCACTTGCTAATCAATTAAAAAAGCACAAATGGCAAGCTCGAATTGTTAATACAGATAAAAAAAGTGCTAATGACAATCATGAAGTTGAAATTATAAACCTTTCATCTATAAGTTACACTTCATTAAAGAAATTAAATTTAGAAAAAACAGAAGCAATTATTTTAATGCTTTCGGATGATGATAACTATAAAATTACTGAATTAATTTATGAAAACATAGGAGCCAAAGATGTTATTGTTAGATTAAACAATCGTAAAAATTTTGAAAAATTTCATAAGTTAGGGGCTTTAATTATTGAGCCAGCAACGGCTATGGTGAGTTTATTAGATCATTTTGTTCGTTCACCAAATGCAGCTTCTTTACTGCTTGGAATGGATGATGGGCAAGACTCTATAGATGTAGAAATTAGAAATAAAGATATACACGGTATGCGATTACGTGATTTAAGATTACCTGCCGATATTTTGGTGCTTTCAGTAAAAAGGAAAGGTCAAGTATTAGTTTCTCACGGATATACTCGTATGCGTTTAGGAGATATTATTACGTTAGTTGGTTCCGCAACTAGTTTAGAAGAACTTAAATTTAAATTTGATACATAAATGTTGGGACTAAAATCAGTAACAAACCCTGAATGGGCAAAAATTGCAGAAGATAATTTAGAACAATTTTTAACTGACCATGCTTTTGCAGAGCAAAAAGCTGCGGCAGGTGGTTTTTCATTAATTATATCTTATTCTGAAGAAACTGAATTAGTGAAAGCCTTAAGTGAATATACGATTGAAGAAACTGAACACTTTAAATTAGTCCATGACTTTATGATATCTAGAGGTTATAAACTTGGAAGGGATCATAAAAGCAATTATGCTGCTCACCTATTTAAATTTTTCCCTAAAACAAAAGATAGAACAGAAAGCCTAGTAATAAGGTGCTTAATTGCTGCAATTATTGAGGCTAGAAGCTGTGAAAGGTTTAAAACACTAGCCGATTATACTTCTGATAAAGAATTAGAAAAATTTTATAGAGATTTAATTACTTCAGAAGCTGGACACTATACTCTATTTTTAAAATTTGCTCGCAAATATCAAGACAAAGAAATTGTAAATAAAAAATGGAATAAATTATTAGAATACGAAGCCACTTATATGAATACTCAAGGCAAAACTCCACTAGTTCATGGTTAATGTTTAGTAAATCCGCATCTGCTCAACTTAGAAAACAATTCTGGACAAGTTTTGGTAAATCATTTCCTAGAAAATGGATATTATATAATACTCAAATAAAAGATTTCAGTTTTAAATTTGTTGCAAATCAGAAACAAGCAATGGTTTGTTTAGATATTGAATCGTTTGATACAGCTAAAAATCAATTGTTGTTTGAACAAATTATAGATTTAAAAAATATTTTACTTGAAGAATATCTTCCTGAAGCTATTTTTGATGATAAATACACTTTAGATACTGGAAAAGAAATTCATCGCATTTATGTAGTTCATCACCAAAAATTCAATATTCATGATAAAAACACTTGGCAGTTAGCTTATGAATTTTTCAATAAAAACATGCCTCAATTTGAACAATTCTATGAAGACTTTGAAGATTTTATAAAACAAGTAATTTATTAAAAAAATCACTATTTTTGCATCAATGAATCAAATAAATAATGATACTATAATTGCATTGGCAACTTCATCGGGAGTTGGTGCAATTGCAGTTATACGTTTATCGGGTGAAGATGCTATAAAAATTGTAAATAATTTCTTTCAATCTAAATTTAAGAACAAGAATTTAACAAAGGTAAAATCACATACTATTCATTTAGGAAATATTTCTGATAACAATCATATAATAGATGAAGTATTAATTTCAGTATTTAAAAATCCACATTCCTATACCGGAGAAAATGTAATAGAAATTAATTGTCATGGTTCTGTTTATATTCAACAAGAAATAATACAATTATTTATTAAAAATGGTGTTAGAAATGCAAACCCAGGAGAATTTACCTTACGCGCATTTTTAAATGGCAAAATGGATTTAAGTCAAGCCGAAGCTGTAGCTGATTTAATTTCTTCTAATTCAGCAGCTTCGCATCAAGTTGCTTTACAACAAATGCGTGGCGGATTTAGTACTAAAATTCAAAATTTACGTCAACAATTATTAAATTTTGCTAGTTTAATTGAATTAGAATTAGATTTTGCTGAAGAAGATGTTGAGTTCGCAGACAAAACTGAATTTAAAAATTTAATTTCAAAAATAAGCAGCGTTTTAAAAAGATTAATAGATTCTTTTGCTTTGGGAAATGTGCTCAAAAATGGAATCCCTGTTGCAATTGTTGGAGAACCTAATGTTGGGAAATCAACGTTATTAAATACACTTTTAAATGAAGAAAAAGCTATTGTAAGTGAAATTGCAGGAACTACAAGAGATGCTATTGAAGATGAAATGATTATTGAAGGTGTTAGCTATCGATTTATTGATACCGCAGGCATTAGACATACTGATGATATTGTTGAAAGCATTGGAATTAAAAAAACATTTGAAAATATTGGTAAAGCACAATTAGTTCTTCATTTAATAGATGCTTCAAAAATTGATAACCTTAAAGAACGAATTTCAGATTTAGGAAAAAAATACCCTTCAAAAAAGATATTGACGATTATTAACAAAGTAGATTTACTTTCAAAAGAAAAAATTTCAGCCCTTAATAATAAATACTCAAACTTAATTTTTCTTTCTGCAAAACATAAAACTGATATTGCTTCATTAACAACTATTTTAACAAAATTAGCTAATAAAGGAGCCTTAAGTAATAATGAAACTATAGTAAGTAATTCTCGTCATTTTGAAGCATTAAATAACGCTTTAACCTCCATAAAAGAAGTTGAAAAAGGAATTAACAACAATATAAGCACCGATTTATTTTCTATTGATATTCGTCAAGCTCTTTTTCATTTAGGTGAAATTACTGGAGAAGTAACTACCGAAGATTTACTAGGAAATATTTTTGCTAATTTTTGTATCGG
>NZ_JASFZF010000122.1:0-22650 GCF_046055765.1 Lutibacter sp.
CTTTGTTGGTGGTGGCGTAGTAATCGCAATGGTAATTTTTTATTTATGGATAAATTAATTTAATATAATGGATATTTTATCACTTTTTGTAGTTGTACCTGTTTTAACTGTTTTAGTTTTGATTTTTGCTAAAAACTTAAAACAAGCAAGGATAGTAGCGTTAATTGGTATGGCAATTCAATTTGCCATGTCTATAAATTTAATTTTTGCTTATTTAAAAGAGCGAGCAGTTAATTCAGATATTATGGTTTTTACCAAAGATGCACTTTGGTTTGAAAACTTTAATATTCATTACAGTATTGGTGTAGATGCCATTTCTGTAGTAATGATTGCTTTGACATCGACAGTTATTTTGGCTGGTATTTTTATTTCTTGGAAAATAGATGATTTAGCTAAAGAATTCTTTGTGTCATTAATAATATTATCATCAGGAGTTTTTGGATTCTTTATTTCTACCGATTTATTTACCATGTTTGTATTTTACGAAATAGCGGTAATACCAATGTATTTATTAATTGGTATTTGGGGTTCTGGTCCAAAAGAAAATTCAGCAATGAAATTAACCTTAATGTTAATGGGTGCTTCTGCCCTTTTATCTGTAGGTATTTTAGGTATTTATTTTAACTCTAATGCTGATGGAGGTGCTTTAACTTTCAATATTTTTGAAATTGCACAAGTTAACATTCCAGAAGCTGCACAAAATTTATTTTTCCCATTTGTATTTATTGGGTTTGCCGTTATTGGAGCATTATTCCCTTTCCATACTTGGTCTCCTTCTGGTCACGCATCAGCACCAACAGCTGTGTCAATGCTGCACGCTGGTGTTTTAATGAAATTAGGTGGTTATGGTATTTTTAGAATTGCTATGTACTTATTACCTCTTGGAGCTTTAAACTGGACGGACTTCTTCTTAGTATTAGCCTCCTTTGGTGTTATTTATGGAGCATTTGGAGCTATAATGCAAAAGGATTTAAAATATGTAAATGCCTACGCTTCCGTTAGTCACTTATCCTTAGTTTTATTCGCTTTATTAATGATCAATAAAACAGCTTGGACAGGTGCTATCATTCAATCATTATCTCATGGATTATTAACCGCATTATTCTTTGCTTTAATTGGGATGGTGTATGGAAGAACTCATACAAGAGAAATTGAAAAATTAGGAGGGTTAATGAAAATAATGCCTTTTATTGGTGCTGTTTATGTAATAACTGGATTGGCTTATTTAGGATTACCTGGTTTTAGTGGCTTTGTTGCTGAAATGAGTATTTTTGTAGGTGCTTTTCAACATCCTGATATGTTTCATAGAATTTTAACTATTGTTGTAGTTTCCTCCATTGTGGTAACTGCCGTATATATTTTAAGAATGGTTGGGAAAATTATGATGGGCCCTTTATCAAATAAGGAATATGCAAAATTACCTAAAGCTACTTGGTATGAAAAAACTGGATTAGTTCTACTTATGATTCCAGTAATTATTATTGGAGTAATGCCACTTGGGTTAAGTGAAATGATAAAAGCAAGTATTCAACCGTTTTTAGAACGATTATTATAAAAAATTAAGAAAGATGAACTTAGAAAGTTTACTATTGATGCGTCAAGAGATAGGATTAATTACAATTATTGTATTGCTAATTATATTCGAGATATTTTCAAATAAAAAACAAAAAGCAACAATAATTCCGTTTGCATTAATTTTATTAGCTATAAATACCATACTAGGGTTTTTACCATTAGCAACTGGAGATTTATTTGGAGGAATGTTTAGAACCAATGATTTATTGTATTTCTTTAAAACTACTTTAAGCCTTGGTGTTTTAATTTTACTACTACAATCTGCTGATTGGTTAAAAGAAAAAGTAGTATCAGAAAATAAAGCTTCCGAATTTATAATTTTAATTTTATCATCACTTTTAGGAGCCTATTTTATGATTTCTGCTGGTGATTTTTTAATGTTTTATATTGGTCTAGAATTAACAACTTTACCTGTTGCTGCTTTAGTAGCTTATGAAACCTTAAAAAGAAAATCTGCTGAAGGTGCTGTAAAATATATTTTATCTTCTGCACTAGCATCTGGAACTGCTTTATTTGGTATTTCATTACTCTATGCAACTACAGGAACTATCTATTTTGATGCAATGTCTGAACTATTAACAAGTTCCAACCTTGCAATATTAGGTTTTGTATTTTTCTTTTCAGGTTTAGCATTTAAAATATCATTAGTTCCATTCCATTTTTGGACAGCTGATGTTTATGAAGGAGCTCCAATAAATGTAGCTTCCTATTTATCCGTTATATCTAAAGGTGCAGCGGTAGTTGTTTTAATGATTTTACTATTTACAGTGTTTAAACCTTTAATGCCTGCTTGGAATAAAATAATTTACATAGTTACTATAGCCACCATGTTTACTGGTAATTTATTTGCTTTAAGACAACAAAACATGAAACGCTTTTTAGCATATTCCTCTATTGCTCAGGCTGGTTTTATACTATTAGGTTTATTATCTGTAGACCAATTAGGAGTGGCTACAGTTATTTATTTTGTAGCTATTTATATATTTTCAAATTTAGGTGCTTTTGGAGTTGTTCAAGCAATATCATCTGCAACAAATAAAGAAAATATGGATGATTATGAAGGTTTATATAGAACCAACCCAAAATTAAGTTTGGTAATGATGCTTGCCTTATTTTCTTTGGCAGGAATTCCTCCATTAGCTGGATTTTTTGGAAAATTCTTTTTATATGCAGCGGCAGCGAGTAAAGGTTATTATGTAATGGTTTTTATTGCTGTTGTTAATGCAACTGTATCTTTATATTATTATTTGTTAGTAGTTAGAGCCATGTTTTTACGAAAAGGCGAAAACCCAATACCTTACTTTAAAAGTGGAAATTATATGAGATTAGGCTTATTAATTGCTGTAATTGGTATTTTGGTTATTGGTTTATATAGCCCTATTTATGAATACATCTATTCAATCAGTAATGTTTTTTTAAATTAATTTAGTATGAGACTAGGAGGTAAACATTTATTTGGAAGTATCGGCGAGCAACGTGTTACTTTTATTGAAAAAAAAATTGATGAAAATCGTAAAGATTTTTTACAAAAATTATTAGAACACAATAATTTTGAAGTAATTATAGGTGAAGAAAAAAGAAAAAGTGAAGAAGACCCTCAACTTTACACTGTTGGTGTTACTGACATGGCTTTTAATCCAACCGTATGGGTTTTTCAACGACGTTTAAAAACATTTGATGGAAGAAAAGTTACTCATGATTATTGGAATCAAGAAACCGAGGATACCAAACCACAATATTGGAAAAATTCTAAATAAAAATATTTCATAAAAAAAGGAGTCGCTATAAATTACTCCTTTTTTTATGAAATATTTTTTCCCAAATACACCAATGTAAAACCATTTTCTATTTGATAGAATTCGGTTATGGAGGAAATTAAATGGATAATACCATTATTATCTTTTAAAAATAGTGGTATTGAAAATTTTTCAGTTTGAATTTTTTTGAATAATTTTTTATAATGTTCTTCTGTGTTTAAACTAACTTCATTCATAAAAGGATAATCACGAACTACTTCACTTAAATTAATAAAATCTTCAGTACTGCAAAATAAGTTGCTATTAGATTGGTTGTTTTTTTGTTTCATTTCTTCTGAAGAAATTAATCGGAATGCACCTTTTTCACCAAATATTGGTGTAAATTTTTCAATTGCAAATTTATTTACAGTAGTGCTTCCGGTAAGCGCTAACAAAAAACCAATGTTATTTAATTCTATATTTTCTAATAACTCATCTGAATATACATCTCCTTTAATAGCTTCTAAGCCTAAAGATTTTGCTTTATTTATGTGATCAATATTATTATCAATTAACACAACTCTCCTATTGTTATTTTTTAAATAAGATGCAATTAAGCGTGCAAAATTTGAAGCTCCAATCATTATAATCCCATCAGAAGATTTTAAAAATACACCTGCTACTTTTGCAAACAAACGAGCTGTAGTTGCGTTTAATAAAACAGTCCCTAATACAATCATAAATACAAGAGGAGTAATGTATTCTGCATCTTGCTCTCCACTCATCATTAATTTTAAGCCAAAAAGTGATGCGATTCCAGCCGCTACAATTCCTCTAGGTCCAACCCAACTTATAAATAATTTTTCATTTAATTTTAATCCTGAATTAAACGTGCTTAAAAATACTCCTAAAGGCCTTAGCACAAAAACAACAATTGCAAATAAAACTATTGTTTCCCATCTATATAGTAATAACATATCTTTCATATTCATATTTGCTGCTAACAAAATAAATAAGATTGATATAAGTAAAATACTTAATGATTCTTTAAAATATAATATTTCTTTAAGTTCTTTCACTTTCATGTTTCCAAGTACCATTCCCATAATTACGACTGCTAAAAGCCCCGATTCGTGTGCAAATAAATCTGACAAAACAAATACAGCTAAAACACTTGCTAATGTTATAACATTTAACAAATAATGTGGAATAAACTTAAACTTCAACGCATAAAATAGTGCGTAAGCAGAGGTAAATCCAATTGATAAACCAATGATAACAATTTTACCAAACTCAATTAACCCATCTTTTGTGTATTCATAACCTGCTTCTACACTAATAAATTCAAATACTAAAACAGCTACTAATGCTCCAACAGGATCAATTAGTATACCTTCCCATTTTAATACTGCTGAGACGTCTTTTTTAAGTGGTATGTTTCTTAAAATTGGCGCAATTACTGTTGGTCCTGTTACAATTATAAGTGCAGAAAAAAGAAAAGAAATTGACCATGTTAAATTAAAAATAAAATGAGTTGCAATTCCAGCACCAAAAAAAGTAACTAAAGAGCCTAATGTAATTAATTTAACTATTGAGGGACCAACATTTAAAATTTCATCTTTTTTTAATGTTAAACCACCTTCAAATAAAATAATACTAATCGATAATGAAACAAAATTAAATAGTTTTTCACCTGGAAATAAGCCTTCAACGCCATTCCAAACAGGCTCTATCCACTTCGTGCCATCTTCAGAAATAAATGTTGATAAGGGACCTACAAATAAACCAATTAGAATTAATGGTAAAATAGCTGGAATTTTAAGTCTCCAAGCGAACCATTGTGCAATAATCCCTAAAATTATAATTCCTGCTAATTCTAACATCGTATCTTTTAATTACTTTTTTGACAATATACATACTATTTATCATTTTGAAAATGATTTTTTAGAAACCATTGCGTTGTAGTATTTAATAAAAATAGTTGCTTTTTTTCTGTCCAATCTAGTTTTTATAAATAGTATTTTCTTCAGGAAGTTTAATTTTAGCAATAATTAAACCCTTATTATTACCTAAATTTTATCTCCCAAGATAGAGATAAAGAATAAATCAGAAAATAATTCCCAGGATCAAAACTAATTTCTTGATGTGTCATTCCAAATTTAAATCCCCACATATTTTTAGAGTTTTTAGATGATAAATAATAGCCAACACCTACTTTTTGAGAATTTAATTTAATAATTGCATTTTCATTCCCTTCAAAGTTAAACCGATCAATTTCTGGAGAATAACCCAAACCTACAGAAACGCTGAAATAATTATTCGCGTCGCTTCTATATTTACGATAATTTAACGTTCCTGATTTACTACTTCCATTATCATTTGGTGTAATATAAGTTCTAAAAGCCCAATAACTATTTCCTGTGTACCAGCCAACAGAACCTGTGTAAATGGTAGTAGTTGAACTATATTTTAAAGCTCTAAATCCTGCTGAAATTTCAAAACTTCTTGGTAATGATTTATAGAACTCAGCACCAAACCTAACATCAGGAAATAAAAAAGTATTGGCAAAACCTAAATTAACATAAGCATACAATCCATTAGCAATTCTTGGATACAAATCTACCTCAAACTGTACTCCATTTTCTTGAAATCTTCTACTTACGTTCATTTTAGCAATTATACTTCCATACTTTGTTTGCCTGCTATATTTTAAAGTACGCAATTGCATAGGATCAAACACTTCTGAATATAAATCAATAGATGATTTTAATCCAATAGTATTATAACTTAATGCGTTTATAAGACCTTTTTTATATTCAATTGCTTTGTTATTTTCTGGATTATTTAGTAACACTTCTTGTACTGTTGCTAAAGCATCTTCAGGGTTTTTACCGTTTTGTTGTGCTTTTGCTTTTAGCAACAAAATCTCTTCATTGTTTGGAAAGTATTTTAGAGCTGATGTTGTTAATTCCAACGCTTTAAAAGGTAATTCACTCCATAACTCGTTATTTATAGCTGCGATCCAAGTTGTTTTTCGTTTTGGATCTTTATTAAGCACATTCATAAATTCTTTTCTAGCTTGGCCATAATTTCCATCCCAAGAATAAGTACTTCCTAAAAAAGCTCTAATATCATTATAATTAGGATATTTGGTTAATATCAACAACAGTGTATCTTGTGCTTGCTTTCTGTGTTTATTAAATGCTAATTCTCGGGCTACTTTAAATGCAGTATCTGGGTTTCCAGTAAACTTTTTTTGTTGAGCTTTTGTATTTACTGATAGTAAAATTACTGTTATATAAAAAATTATGATATTTTTTGGCATTAGTTTTTTAGCTTTTGTTTAAAAGTTTTATACTCTTTATTCTCTGGATATTTAAGCAACAAACTATCTATAATTTTTCCTGATTGCTTGCTAATTTTTAACCGTTTGTATGCTTTTGCCATTTTAAATGCAATATCCGAATTGGTTAATTTATTTTGTATTGCTTTTCTATAAACACCAAGAGCTTTTTCATCTTGGTCAGACCACCAATACAAATCTAATAAAGCCGAATAACTATCAGAATAATATGGATTTCTTTTTATTACATTTAATAAAGTTGATTCTGATTTTTTATAATTTCCATTCCAAGCAAGGACTCTTCCTTTTAAGGTTCTAGCATCGGCATGATTTGGTAATTCATTTAAAATATAATTGCATAATAAAAGTGCTGTTTTATATTTTTTACTAAAGGCGTTTTCTCTAGCTAAATTAAAAATCTGATCGAAATCTAATCCTTTTGTTAACTTTTTAATGGTAGCCAATTCTGTTTTAGTAAATTTAAAGTTTGGTTTTCTATAAATATTTAATGAATCTGGATAAATTTTATCACGTTTAGTTAGATAAGCATTCAAATTTTTAAAATTATCTAAAGAGTCCTTAATTGCCTCTTGAAGCTTCTCTTCTTTTACTTTATAAATTCCAAAGTTTTCATTTATTTTATATAAGCTACCAGCAGAGTACAAATAATCTTTTAACATAAAATCGTTAATTTTCCCTTTATATCGCATAAAAGCAATTTGATGAATATTTCTGAATTGTTTTGCCGTATCTAATCCTTGACTTATCCATGCAACTTCATCTAAAGGATTCATTTTATAATTATTCATTAAAAATGATAGTAAACTTGGCGTAATATCCCAATGTGAAGAAACTGATTTAAACGTTTCTGTTTTTTTTAATAATGGACTTGTAATAAATAATGGTACATGAAAACGGCATAATTTATCTTTTTGAGTAATTGGTATGAGTCGATGATCTCCTGTAATAATAAAAATAGTGTTTTTGTAATCTAGTCTTTTGGAATATGCCTCCATAAAGTTTTTTATAGAAGTGTCTGTATACAATAAACTAGCATAAATTTCTTTATACTCTTGTACTTTTTCTTTGCTAATTTTTAAAACTTTTCCAGAATTTAAAATACTATCTACTTTTTTTAAATAAGTTTCTTTATTAGGAAAAGTAAAAGGCTCATGATTACTAAGAGTCATAACAATATCTAATCGAGGTGATTTTTTATGTTGTATAGATACTAACATTTTTTTAAATATTTCTTCATCTGGATAACCCCAAGAGAATCCACCATCATTAGCTTTGGTTATTTTATATGCTAACCCATATTTACTTTCATCTATTACATCATCAAGTTGATTGTATTCTAAAAAGTTGATTTTTCTATCAAAGCTTGATGGCCCTCCAGAATAATAAGATGTTGTGTATCCATTTGCTTTTAGTACACTAATCAAGGTTATATGAGATGGTGTATCTGGTATTTCTAAGAATCCCTTATCACCGAAGGGTAATGAAGCTGTTAAAGATGGTAAAACACCAAAGGTTCTACCAGCATTACTTAAAAAATTTTCCCAATACAACGATTTTGGTATTAAGGAATCTAAGTATGGGGTAAATCCTGCATAAGAATGATTACCAATAAATTCTCCGCCTAATCCCTCTACTATAATAATTACAATAGTTGGTTTAGTTTCTAAAATATTAAAAAATGGTTTTAGTACATCTTTTACTTTAGAACTAGGTTCTAATAAAGGGTAATCATTTCTACTATATAAATTTGCATTAGTTTTGTATTTTTCGGTTTGAAAATTAATTATATCAGTAGTTAAATACTGTACTTTATTTTGAAATAATTCATTAGAAGTATTTGGTAATACTAATTTTAAACTTCCAAATAACAAAACCAATAGAATAGAAACAATTAAAATTTGAGAATTTAATACCCATTTTTTAAGCAATATATAAACTCCATAAAAAAGGCCAATCAGCACTAAAAATGGTAATAGGGTAATAAAAGATAAGGATACTGATGACTTTATTGTTGTTAATATGTCATCATAAGAATAACCCAACAAATCAGCTCCTAAATTAACCTGAGTAGTTAAACTGTATTTTATTAAAGCTACTTGTATAAATAAAATTAGTATAAATACTATCTGAAAAATTGAAATAACACGTTTTTTAAAAATAACGCTACACAACCAAAACAACGGAAATAAGATAATACCAAGAGTAACAATTGCCCAAAAATCATTTATAAATTTATATATAATGATTGCATATACGGAAAAATTTGTATTATAATTGGCTGAAATCCATTCTAAAAAACTACCAATCCAAACTACTATTAGTAGTGTAAATAATAAATAAGCATAGCTGTAAAGCAATTTTGAATTAAGAATTTTCATATTAATTTAATCTTTTATTTATTAATATTACCCATACCTTTTCTTGTCATTTCCCCCCATTTTTTCTTTTTGTTAAAAAAATAATCTAAGTTCCCTCTTACCGCTGCGTACAAAATAAATGGATGCAGCACAAACGGCTCAATTAAACTGATGAGTACTAATTTAAATCCTGTTCCCTTTTTTTTATATTGATGATACGTTAATTCTTCAGAATAAATTGCACCTAATGATAATAAAACAGTAAACATGTAAGCTAAAATAAAAAATGCTAAAGCATAATCCCATTTCACTTCCCTTAATATCATTAAAATTCCAAAATAAATAATACCTATAACCTCTATAACTGGAGCAAATCTCTCAAAAATTAGCCAATAAGGGTAACTCATTAATCCTAAATTTCTATAATTAGGATTAAAGGCCAGTTTCCGATGTTTTCTTAATACTTCTATAGTTCCACGAGTCCAACGATTACGTTGTGAAATAAATATTCTATAATTATCTGGAGCTTCTGTCCAACATAAAGGATCTGGAATATAAGCTACTTTATAATTCATATTTTGTTCCTCTAATTGTCTCCGCATTCGCACAATAATTTCCATATCTTCTCCAACAGTTGAAGTATCATAGCCTCCAACTTGAATTGCAATTTTTTTATGGAACATACCAAACGCACCTGAGATAACAAGCAAACCATTTAATCTACTCCAAGCCATTCTTCCTAATAAAAAGGATCTTAAATACTCTAATATTTGAGCTCTTTCAATTAGTTTTTTGGGTAAATTTACTTCCATTAATTTACCATCTTTAATAATACTATTATTGGCAATTCTAATAACTCCTCCTGTGGCTACTACTATTTTATCTGTATTTTCTAAAAAAGGTTTTACCATTTTTTGTAATGCATCTTCTAACAATAAACAATCAACATCAATACAAGCCACATATTTACTTTGGCTAATGTTTAAACCAAAATTTAACGCGTCCGCTTTCCCTCCATTTTCTTTGTCTATAACTATCAACTTTTCAAAAGCTGGATTTGCAGATTTAAAAACTCCTTTACGTAATGGTTTCGTTTTTAATTGTGGATTTATCAAGTAATTTACTTTTACTAAATCATAAGCTTTAATTAATAATTCTAAGCTATTATCCTTACTTCCATCATTTACTATAATAACATCATAATTTGCATAATGATTAGAAAGCAATGAGCGAACATTTTCAACAATATTTAAACTTTCATTATAAGCAGGCGCAATAATAGAAATACTAGGTGCAATGTTTGAAGAAAGTATTTTTGTATAATTTACAAAGCTATTTTTTTTAAAATAATCAATAGTCTCAAAAGCTGAGATTATAGATAGAATAATATACGAAGAAATAGCCATAAAAGCATACGTGAAAAACAAGTAATGTATTACTTGAATAATAGCATTTAAGGTAGATGTATTCATATATTAATTGTTTTGAACAAATTTTAAAATGGTGTTATTTTTGAATTTGTTATTTTGTTCAAATAAGGTGTTAAACGCTTTTTTATTCACCTCTTTTAGCATTTTTAAGGCCGAATATTGAATTTCAAAATTGTTATTGACGCTGTTTTCAACTATAAAATCCTCATCTTCAGGTTCATAAATATTTTCAAGCATTTTAAAAATGGCAATTTGTTCTTCTACGCTCCTTTTTTTGAAACTAGTTTTTAAAATTTCTTTGGCATCTAGGATTTGCAAATGTGTTATAACATCAATAACCTGCAATCTAATTTTTTGAGTTTTATGATTTAATAATTCTAATAAGGTTTCTAAAGTTTCATATTTATTGTAAATTTTAGCTAATTTTAAAGAAAATGAAACTACAGATTCATTTTTTGAATTTAACCATAAGGTGATATCTGGAATTTCTTGATTATCAAATTTTTGTAATTCTTCTAATAATTCAATTTGATCCCATTCAGATAAATTTATTTTTAGATTATTTAAAAAATCAAGACCTTCAAAGTGAAATAAACTAACCAAATATAATTCTACTTCTTTTCTAACTTCTTTTTTTGGATATTTTAGTAATTTTTTTACCTCAGGAAATGCTTCTTTGACTTTAAAATTAGATAGTTCTTTAATTCCATTTGCAACAATATCCCATTTTTTACTTTTTAGTTGTTGAAAAGCATGTTCTTGTAAATTAGATTTTAAATATAAATTTTGAATAGCTATTTCAACCTCTCCAGAAACTTCATTTTTAAGTTTTAACAGCGTTTCTACTACTATTTTTCTTTTAAAATTATGGTTAATTTCACTTTTAAGAGTTTTTATAAACTCATTTTGCTGCTCACTTAATTTTTCATTCTCTGATTCTTCAAACAAATAAGATAATAAAAGTCCTTCGTATTTATGTTGCAATTTAATTTTTAATACTTCTTCTTTTCTTAATGAATTTCTTAAAAATTTTAAATAGACTATAAAAATTATTGCAAAACCCACTAAAATACCACTCAAAACCCATACAAATTGTAATTCAATTGGTAATTGTTGAAAATAATTTTGAAGTATTTTAAATGTTTCCAAGTTAAACTTATTAGGTCTACATTAATATTCGTTTTATTCTAATTACCAATTCATTTGGACTAAATGGTTTTGCCATAAAATCTGTTGCACCTAAATTAAATGCTTTTAACACCATTTCCTCTTGCCCTGCTGATGAAAAAACGATAATTGGAGTTTTTAAATTGAGTTTATTTCTAACATGACTAATCACTTCTAACCCACTAATAAATGGCATCATAATATCGGTTAATATTAAACTTGGACTATTTTTCTCAATTAAATCAATCGCCTCTTTCCCATCAGATGCCTTTAACACTTCATATCCCTCTCTTTCTAATTTAAATTTTAGTAGTAATGAGAGCGTAGAATTATCTTCGGCTAGCACAATCTGATTTTTGCTACTCATAATTAACTCTTTTAAGTTCTATTAATAATTCATCTTTTACATGTTGCAAAACTGATTTGCATATTTCTATTGGTTCTTCAACACGTCCAAGTTCCTTTTCTTCTCTAAACTGAACAACCAGTGTATGAATAATAGATTCTAATTTAGAAATACCAAACATTTTTATACTAGGCTTTATTTTATGAGCCGCCTCATGTAAAATTTTCCAATTTTTATCTTTAAATCCTTTGTCTAATATTTCTAAAAATTCATCAACATCATTTATAAATGATTCAATTAACATTCCTAAAATATCACTTTCATTTTGTGTTTCTTCTTTAAGAAATGTAAGATCTATATAACTTATATCTTCTTTATCAATTTTACTTTGTTCAATGCTTTTATTAAATTTTTTTTGATTGATTTTTGTTGATACTTTTATATATTTATGAAGTAATTTATAAACTTCTTTAGGTTTAAAAGGTTTGAAAATATAATCGTCCATTCCAGCATTTATTGCTCTTTTTATATCATTTTTTGATGTATAAGCTGTCATTGCAATTACAGGTATTTTACCTACCTCTTCTGAAATGTCATTTTTAATAATTTTTGTTGCTTCATATCCATCCATAACAGGCATTTGAATATCCATCAAAATAACATCATATATTTTTTGCTGTGTTTTTTTAACTCCTTCAATTCCATTATTCGCTAAATCAACAGTGCATCCCCAACGTTCTAGTCTAGTTTTCCCTAATAATTGGTTCGTTTTATTATCATCAACCAATAGTATTGATAAATTTAAAGGTTCATCCATTGATACATCTTGAATTGTATCTTTTAAATTACCTTTGTTATTTCCTTTTTTAAATGGAATAGAAAATTTAAAATTGCTTCCTCTCCCAAATTTACTCTCTACTTTTATATCTCCATTTAATAAATGAACTAATTTTTTTACAATAGTAAGTCCTAAACCTGTTCCTCCATAAATTCTAGATGTATCACTTTGAGCTTGTGTAAATGCTCCAAAAACGGTATTAATTTTATTTGAAACAATCCCAATTCCAGTATCTTTTATTTCACAATAAATAATTGTTTGATTATCCTCGTTAATTGTTTCTTTTACAGAAACAGTGACAGATCCTTTATCCGTAAACTTAATTGCATTCCCTATTAAATTTAATAAAATTTGCCCTAATCTCGTTGGATCTCCAATTACCTCTATAGGTGTATTTGGATCAATTACTAAATCTAATACAATGTCTTTTTCATCCGATTTAATTTTCATCAATTTTACAATTTCCCTTAATTGTTGGTGAAGATCAAATGCAATAGATTCTACCTCTAATTTTCCTAAATCTAATTTTGATAAATCCAAAATATCATTAATAATCGACAATAAAATTTCTCCAGAATTTTTCATTGTTTGTAAATGAAGTTTCTGTTCTTTAGTTAATTCCGTTTCAAGCAATAAATCTGTAAATCCAATAACAGCATTTAAAGGGGTTCTAATTTCATGGCTCATATTGGCTAAAAAATCATTTTTTGCAACTAATGCTTCTTCAGCAGTTTCTTTTGCTTTTTTTAATTCAATATCTGTTAAAATTCTATTTGTAATATCTGTTCCAACCGAAATAAATGTTCCATTAACTCCTTTAGATAATTGCCATTCAATCCATTTATAATTACCTTTGCTTGTTTTTATTTTTCTTTTAGTAATGTCAATAAAATCCTTTTTTCCTAAATAAACATAATCTAAAATTGCTTCTTTTATTTTTTGAGCTTCATACGCATCATCATAAGTAATTTCCCACCACTTATCTCCCATAACTTCATGAGTTTCATAGCCTAACATCTTTTTTACAGATGGCGATGCAAAAATAACTTCTCCTTTTTGGTTGCTCACCATAATTAAAGAATCTACATTTTCAATAATTTTATCGGACTGATTCTTAATATCCTCTTTTTTCTTCCAGTCATTTACATTAACACCAATGGATATAATAGAATTATCTTCTGCCATTAAATTACGCCACTCTACCCACTTTGAACTTCCGTCTTTACATTTTACTTCACGAATATAAGTCTCAAAAGAATTTGTTTTTTTTATTTGGGCCAAATCTATAAGTCGCTTCTTTATTTTATCACTCTCTTCTCTTGAAAAATAGGTCAAATTCCACCACTTATCACCTAACAAATCTTCAGCCTTGTATCCAATTATTTTTTCCGTTACAGGAGACACATAATTGATTTTCCCATTTTTATTACAGAAAACAACCATTAAATTCACCTCATTTAATAATAAATAAGACAGTTTATCTTTTTCTATATCGTTTAATTTATTCACAGAAGGTCTTTGATTAAAGATACTCATAATTATTTATTTCTTAATCTTATTTTAAACAAAGAATTTTATACGTCGCTTTTAAAAACTAATTATCTAAAAATAATTACCGAATATATCTTAAAACTGACTATAGATACTATTTATTAGACTCGTAAATATAATTAAATTATCAATTCAACTGACCATAAATAACAAATTATATTTGTAAATTCTAGATGAAAAATTAGGAATAACCTTGTTGTTTTTAGTTTTGATAGACGGTAGTGATAGTGATAGTTGGGGAAATACTTCTGAAACACTAAATGCTACAATATAATTAGTGAAACGTGGTTATACTGAAAAGAAAATTGAAAAATTGTGGAGTGGTAATTCCCTGAGAGTTTTAGATAAAATACAACAAATATCAAAGAAAATTATAGCTTCTTAACTCTTAAAATAAATATATACAAAAAACAAAAGCCACTTAAAAAGTGGCTTTTGTACATTAAAATAAAATGGGGTTGCTTCAATTAATCACAATCTTTTTCTAGCTCAAGTTCATTATTTTCAAATTGTAAATTAATCTCATTATCATCTTCTATTTCACTCAGTATCCAATTAAATGAAAAATCAGGGTGGTCTGTAAAATTAATTTGAACAACTATTTGAGAATTGAAGGTAAATATAGACCAAGAACCTTCAAACTCATTATCATCATTTTCAACTTTAACCTTTCCATTATCAGAAAATGTAAATTCATAATCTTTATATTGTTCATTATTTTCAATACCATTAGTTTTTATTTCATTTATTTTCCATCTACATGTTTTTAATAAAGTTGAAGTTTCATCAATAGTGCAATCCAAACAATCATCATCATTATAATCATTATCATCATCTTCATCACACATATTATCAGCTTTTTCCATGGTATTTTGTAACGTTACCATATCATTAATTATTTTTTCAGTACCATCGAATAGAATTGTAGTAATTGGAAATTGAATTTCTATAATTTGACTATCATCAATTGCTGCTATTGCATTATAAAATTGTTCATCATTTGCAATGGTAACTGTTTGTGTAATTTGATTTTCTGAATTAAAAACAGATAAATTAATTGGATATTTAAAATCTATACACTCAATATCATCGTCCTTTTCATTATTTCCACTGCAAAACAAAGTGTATGTATTTAAATCATCATAATTAGCTATTGAAACTTTAGCAAAATCACTTAAAATTATTTCTATTGGAAATACAATTTGCAAGTTATCATCATCATTATCAAATGCATCAAAAATGGCTTCTATAGCTTCATAATCTTCCTCTGTATTAATTTTAATTTCATTTCCGTTTACAATTACAGTTACAGGTAATTGAACAGAAATACAACTTGCATTGTCTATGATATTGTCTTTTGAACCATCCTTTGTAACCGTATTTTTAACTAATAATGTAACAGCAGAATTTTGACTTAAAACTTCGCCTTGATTAGATTGAATAATTTCTGATATTTCGCTTTGACAAGAAATAAAACAAGAAAAACAAACAATTAGAAAAACCAAGCTAATATTTAATTTCATATTATAATAATTCTAGTTTAATAAAAGAACAGTTTTAATTTGAAAAACCCTACTTTTTAAAATTTAAATTATAAATTTAACATTCTAAAATTTAGGATATTTTTCTTATGAAAGTTAAAAATAGTACAGATTATTGTAATGAAAAAGAATTTAGCCGTTTTTTCCTAAAACATTCAGAATTACTGCATAATTTTATTTATTATAAATGTGGTAATATTGAGATGGCTGATGACCTTGTTCAAGATTCTTTTTTGAAATTTTGGAATAATTGTAATAAAGTAATTTCTGGCAAAGCAAAATCATTTTTATTTACCATTGCAAATAATTTATTTTTAAATGCATACGCAAAAACTAAAGTTGTTTTAAACTTTAAAAATTCGCTTCCGAAAAATTACACGAATGAATCTCCAGAGTTTTTATTAGAAGAAAAAGAATTTGGAAGTAAACTTCAAAATGCAATATCTAACTTAACCGAAGCTCAAAGAACCGCTTTTTTAATGAATAGAATCGACGGGAAAAAGTATAGAGAAATTGCTGAAATTTTAGGAATTTCTATAAAAGCAGTAGAAAAAAGAATTCATAATGCTTTAGTAAACCTTAGAAAAGAGATAGAAAATATTTAATACAAAGTAGGGTAAACCTAGTTTAAAATGTTATAATTGTATGGAACAAAATTATTTTTTAGCTAAATGGCTAAATAGTGAAATAACCGAAGAAGAACTCTTAAAACATATAAGTGAGGAAGAATTACGTTCTTATAAGAAAATAATTGCTGCAACAAACAGATTTAAAGTTCCTAATTTTAATGCTGAAGAAACATTAGAAAAAATTAAATCTTTACACCAAAGTAAATCAAAAGTAAAAAAAATAAATTTTTTAAAATACACTTATAGAGTTGTTGCAATGTTAGCAATCCTGTTTTCATCCTATTATTTTATTTCAAATAAAAACACTAATTACAAGACACAACTTGCAGAAAAAATTAATTTTGAATTACCAGACAACTCTAAAGTTGCTTTAAATGCTGACTCTGAAATTTCTTTTAAAGCCAACAAATGGAATAAAAAAAGAGAATTAAATTTAAAAGGCGAAGCTTATTTTAGTGTGAAAAAAGGTTCTAAATTTACAGTAAACACAAATTTAGGATCGGTTAGTGTATTAGGAACTCGGTTTAATGTTCAAGCAAGAGATGCTTATTTTGAAGTTTTTTGTTATAAAGGTTTGGTAAGTGTAAATTATAATCATAAAACAATTAAAGTACCTGCTGGAACTTCATTTAAAGTATTAAACTCTACCGCTGAATTTTCAAATTCAATAACAGAAACAAATCCATCTTGGCTAAAAAACAATAGTTCTTTTACAAGTGTACCTTATAGTTATATTATAAAAGAACTTGAAAGACAATATAATATCGAGGTAACTTATAATAATTCGTTAGGAAATACTCTTTTTACAGGAACTTTTACGCATACTAATTTAAAAACAGCTTTAAAAGCCATTTGCATACCACTAAATTTAAATTTTACTATATTAGGTGATAATAAAGTGAGTATTACAATGCAATGATATTTAAATTGAAAAAAATTTTATTAGTATTAAGTTGTTTTTTTTATACCTTTTTCTCTAATTCTCAAAATTTAGATAAAGAAAGAACATCACTTTTTGAGCTACTTTCAATTGCAGAAAAACAATATTCAGTTTCATTTACTTACGCTAATAAAATAATTGAAGAAATAAAAATAGCTCCATATAATAAGAATTTCACCTTAAATGAAACCGTAAATTATTTAAAAGCGGAAACACATTTAATTTTCACTTACTTAACTAAAACTAATATTTTAATTAATAAAAAGGCCAAGAAAAATACAATTTGCGGCTATTTATTTGACCCCAACTTAAAAAAAAATATTGAGGATGCTACAGTTTCTATATTAAACCATAACTCTGTTTCAACTATTAATGGTTACTTTAAACTAGAAAACGTCACTAAAAATCAAATTGTTACTATAAGCCATATATCCTACCCAACTATTTATTTAAATTCTAATGATTTTCTTAAAAAAGAAAAATGCTTAACTATTACTAATTCACAAAAAACTGAACAACTAAACGAAGTAATTTTAAATAATTATTTAACTTCTGGAATTAAAATAACCACCAATAATACCATAACAATTGATGTTTTAAACTCTGGTATTTTACCAGGCCTTATTGAACCTGATATTTTACACAAAATACAAGCCATTCCAGGTATAAGTAGTATAAATGAAACCATTTCAAATATTAATATTAGAGGAGGATCTAATGATCAAAATTTATTACTTTGGGATGATATAAGAATGTACCATTCTGGACATTTTTTTGGATTAATATCTGCATTTAACCCTTATTTAACAGATAAAGTAACACTTATCAAAAATGGTACAAGCTCTCAATATAACGATGGGGTTTCTGGAACAATAAATATTGAATCAATAAATGAAATTAGCAAAAAACCTTTTGGTGGTGCTGGTTTTAATCTATTAAGCGCTGATGCTTATGCTCATATTCCTTTATCAACTAAACTTGGGTTTCAGTTTACAGGAAGAAGAGCAATTACCGATTTAATTAATACTCCTACTTTTAAACAGTACTTTAAAAAATCTTTTCAAGATTCAAAAATAACTACTTCAACCACTATTAATGAAAATCAAATTAAAACAAATTCCACCTTTAATTTTTTTGATTATAATTTTAAAATTTTATACAATTTTAATGAAAATCACAAATTAAGAGTTAGTTATTTAAATTTTGAAAACAAACTTCATTTTAATGAATTTTTACAATCTGAAACTATTTCAGACTCAAAAACTAGTGAATTAGAGCAAAGTAATGTTGCTATTGGTTTACATAGCACAAATCAATGGAGTTCAAATTTCAGTACTTTATTTCATGTCTATTACACAAAATATAATGTTCATGCAGAAAACTTTTCTTTATTAAATGACCAACGATTGATACAGGTAAATGAAGTTTTAGAAACAGGCGTAAAACTTAACACCTATTATACGTTTAATAAGAACATTCAGCTCTTAAATGGTTATCATTTTTATGAATTAGGAATAACAAATACTGAAGATGTAAACTTGCCATTATTTATTAGAACTATAAAAAATGTAATTAGAAATCATTCTTTTTATAGTGAAATAAACGCTACTTCAAACAACAATAAAACATTTATAAAAACGGGTTTTAGGATAAATTATATTGAAAAATTTAAAACTTTTATTATTGAACCTAGACTGCAAGCATTACATAAAATAAATTCTAATATATCTGTTAAGGTAGCTGGAGAATTTAAAAGTCAAAATGCTACACAAATTATAGATTTACAAGAAGATTTTTTAGGAGTTGAAAAAAGTAGATGGACCTTAGCCGACAATAATGAAATTCCGATTATAAAAAGTAAACAAGCATCATTAGGTATTAATTACAAAAAAAACAACTTTTTTATTGATATTGAAGGTTTTTATAAATTTGTTGATGGCATTACAACCGCAAATCAAGGGTTTCAAAACCAAAATCAATATATTAAAACTTCGGGGAGTTATACTTCAAAAGGAATTGAGTTTTTAGCGAATAAAAAGACAGAAAAATTTAGTGTATGGGTTGGCTATACCTATAGCAAAAACACCTATAATTTTAAAGAATTAACACCCGCAATTTTTCCAAATAATTTAGATATAACTCATAGTATTTCATTTGGTAATACATTTACATTTAAAAAAGTAAATTTAGCTTTAGGGTTAAATTGGAGAACTGGAAAACCACATACTACTCCAATTAGTAATAATGCCGTTACTAATAATGGAATTAGCAACTCCATAAGTTATAACAAACCTAATAGTGAGCGTTTACCCAACTATTTTAGAGTGGATTTTTCATCAACCTATAATTTTAAATTAAGTAAAAAAGTTAATGGAATGGCTGGAATTTCAATCCTAAACATTTTAAATACTAAAAATATTTTGAATACTTATTATAAAGTAAACACTGAAAATTCAATCGATTTCACAAATAATACTTCAATTGGAATAACACCAAACCTTACTTTTAGAGTTTATTTTTAAAAAAAAGCTCTAAATAGCGTATTTATTAAACATTTCTTTTCTTGTAGGGCAATTACATATATCAGCATTTCCAAAGGTTATTTTATAGCTACAATACATTTTAGAAGAATATGCTACAAAATGAACAGTTTTATTAACACACGTGAATTCGATATAAGCAAAATAATACAAATTGTTGAATTAGTGCGTTTTATAGTTGTTTTGTCATTCCTGCAAAGGCAGGAATCCATAAATAGGATGCGTTTAGATTCCTGCCTTCGCAGGAATGACACCTGTTTTTACTATAGAATTTATAAATGACTAATAATCAGAAGTCTTTATGTCGAACTCAGGTTAACACAATTAACAACATTACAACAGCCCTTAGGATTTTTTAAACAAGAAAAGTTTTTTTACAAGTTATTTGTTCTAATATTTCTTTTTTAATTTTCATTGTTAATATTACATTCTTGTAGAGAAATAATCTTAACTAATTCAAATATAAATCATTAAAATTAATTTAATGCAAAAATAAGAGAATTGTGACTCCACCAGGATTCGAACCTGGATCTAAAGTTTAGGAAACTTTTATTCTATCCCTTGAACTATGAAGCCTTTATTAAAAAAGAGAGCTATTAAAGCTCCCTTTTTTACTACTAACTAAAAAAATCAAAAACTCATTACTTATAGATAAGCAATGAATAAGTCCTGTAAAAGTACTGTGAATTTCACTTAAAATTAATGACAAATGTCATTAAAACGAAAAATAAATAAGTACACAAGTAAAATAAGTGCTTTAAACTATAACGTGTAATAATTATTGCTTTAATTAACTACATGTCAGAGTATATAATACTATGAAATTATATTTTAGGTATATTTTTTGTACATTTAGTACTAATAATACCTTAGAAGTTTTACTAAAAATAAATTAGGTGTGAAAAAAGAAATTATTCAAGATAAGACTTACAACAAAAAAAGCAGATATTTAATTGTGAGATTAAACTACATATTTTGGTTAAACATTTTTATTTCAAAATTATATATAGAAATATTGGGAGGTAAACTATTGTTAACATCTGAAGGATGTAAAGAATCACAATTTTATTTCACAAAACCACTATAATATTAAATGTAATAACTTTTTAATTTCTAAACTATGAAGCTAAAAGTTTTGATTGTTGAAGATGATGAAACTACTGCATTATACTTAAAAGAAGTAGTCAGTAATTTTTCAAAAAAAATTTTATACGCAACAAATGGTATTAAAGGACTTACTTACTTTAAAAATCATCCTGATATTGACCTTATTTTAATGGATATTAAATTACCTGGAATTGATGGTTATGAAGTAACAAGACAAATAAGACGCTACAATAAAAAAGTAATTATTATAGCTCAAACAGCTTATGCTCATAGTACGGATAGAAATAAAGCTCTAGAAGCTGGTTGTAATGAATATATTGCTAAACCTGTTTTTAAAAAAGATCTTCTTAAATTAATTAGTAATTTTTTTAGAATTACTAGTCTTTAATTAATTATTGTTTATTCCATTTACCTCTTTTATTTCTAAAACTATATATTAGCACAATTAAACTTGACAACTATTGAAAATACGTTTTGGAGCTTATATTGAAGGTAAAAACTACAAAGTTTTAGATGAAAGACAGTTAAGAGCTAGCGCAGGTATCATGCTTTTACTTGGAGTTATAGCATTTATAAACGGATTTATTTTAAATAAATACTACGTAATTCCATATATTTCTGGGTTTCTCTTAATAAATTTTCTAATTGGAATATTTATAAACCCTAAATATTCACCAACAATGTTACTTGCTAAAATTGTTATTTATAAACAATCTCCATGGCCTATTGGAGCAATTCAAAAAAAATTCGCTTGGAGTTTAGGACTTATTTTATCTGCAATTATATTTACACTCTCACTTTTTCTAATAAACGATTCCGCGTATTTTGACCCTATATGCTTATTATGCATTATTTGCATACTACTATTATATTTAGAAACAGCTTTTGGTATTTGTGTTGGTTGTAAGTTGTATAATTTAGCTATAAACTTAAAATTACTTAAAAAACCACTCGAAAAACCAAACTGTATGGGTGATTCTTGTGAGGTTTAAGGATTCCCAAAAAGTTGATGGATTTCATCTTTGGTAAAAAAAGTGCTGGATCCAAATGTTTTATTTACTAAATTATTTTGCCTAATCTGTAACATTTTTCTCCCTTTAATTTTTTTGAATTCAAATTTTACAATTGTATCAATACTAGTTTGAAGTATCATTTGATGATCATTTTCAGCTTCAAAACCACTCATAATAAAACTATAAATAGTCTCTTTGTTCGGAAAATTAAATGATTTTTCTGTTGTAAAATTACCACAAGTAATATCAGAATAAACAAAAGAAAATAAATTATTTGACTTTAAAAGTTTTATAGTATAATTCCCATTTTTAACACTCCCAATTTCTTGACTAAAAATTGATGTAGAAAAAAAAAGAAAAATTAATAAAAATAATACTCTCATAAAACTTAGTCTCTAATAATTTATTAATAGTGTTTACCTAATTAAAACCCGTTAAAAAGGATTTACCCTACCACAATATATATACTTTACACAAAAGTAATTCTAGTAAAAAACAAAAAAAGACTCACATATA
>NZ_JASFZF010000123.1:0-32408 GCF_046055765.1 Lutibacter sp.
TTGAGATCCCCATTGATCTCCACCAGATCCTGTTGGTAAGGTAATTGTATTCCCATTAGTAATACTTAGTTGATTTCCTGAAACGGATAAACTTTGTAATTCGTTGGTAGTATCTCCATCAGTTTCACTGGTTAAATAACCATTATTAGCAACATAACCATCTACTTGAGATTCAGAAAGTTGAGTATTTGTATCTGCATCAGTAAAAGTACCACCACCGTTAGATAAAGTAACAGTGTTTCCTGATTTTGAAATGGTTTGTATTTCATTAGTAGGTGAAGCATCACCATCACCAATATTAATAATATTGTTACTTGAATCAATTTGAATACCAGTGCCAGCTTGATAAACAGTACCAGCAGGAATAGTAATAGTATTACCATTAGAAATTGATAATTGGTCTCCACTTATAGAAATATTTTGAATTTCATTGGTTGTGCTACCATCAGTTTCTATATAAGAGGTTAGGTAACCAGCATCATTTGTAAGTTGACTTACATTTGTTGGTACATTTCCTGCAACTTCAGCAAATTTGGCAAGGGGAACATTTTTAAAATCTGTTGTTCCCATATCTGTGTACCCTGAATTATCAGGGTCTATTTCTACTTTCAATTGTGCAATAGACCAATTTATGGTATCAAAATTGCCACTTAAATTAGTACCCTCACCAATAGAAACAATAATAATTCCGTTTGAATCAGTTGTTGGATTATGAGTTTCTTCATATACACTTATACCGTTTTCTAAAATTGTAAATTGTATATCTATTGCTTTATTTTTAACAAGATCTCCGTTGTTTTTAATTACTGCTTTATAATTAAAACCCTTTATAGGGACACTAAAATTCGAATATTTGGGGTTTTCTTTACTAAAAATGTATTCTACATGAAAAATATTAAAAATTGCAAGTAAGATTATTAATAATCGAGTTTGTTTTACCATATTAAAGAGATATTAAAAGTTATTTTTAAGTGAAAGTAGAATAGTTAGTATGTTTGAAAAAACAAAACTAGGTGAACGGTAATTTTTTGTTGGTTAATAACCAAATTTCTTAGTAATCAATTTTTATGATTTTACTGTTTTATCATTAAAATAAATTTTTAAATAGTTGTATCTTTCAACTTTTATAAAGTTAATGAAAGCAATTTATCAAAAATATATACTCAATTTTAAACAGGCGAGTGGAACTTCAAGAGGAATATTACATACAAAAGAAACTTTTTTTTTAAAACTTGTTGACGGGAGTAAAATTGGAATTGGTGAATGTGCTGTTTTTAGAGGATTAAGTATTGACGATAGGCCTGATTACGAAGAAAAATTGCAATGGTTATGTGAAAATATTAATAAGGAAATTAACTATTTATTAAATAAACTTGTTGAATTTCCTTCCATACAATTTGGTTTAGAACAGTCGATATTATCGTTGCAAAGTGAAAATTCGTTTGAATTATTTCCTTCAAAATTTACACAATCTAAAGATGCCATAAATATTAATGGCTTAATTTGGATGGGAAGTGAAGCCTTTATGAAGCAACAAATTGCAGCTAAATTGAAAGCGGGTTTTTCAGTAATAAAAATGAAAATTGGAGCTATAGATTTTAAAACTGAAATAGCATTGTTAAAAAGTATTAGAAATGAGTTTTCTTCGGAAGAAATTGAATTAAGAGTTGATGCCAACGGTGCTTTTTCACCTTCAGAAGCATTAGAAAAGTTAAAGGTCTTATCTGATTTTGAAATTCATTCCATAGAACAACCAATAAAGCAAGGACAGAAAGATGAAATGGCTGATTTATGTTCTAAAACACCTATTCCAATAGCTTTAGATGAAGAATTAATTGGCGTTTTTGATGTAGCAAAAAAGAAAGAATTGCTGCACATAATAAATCCGCAATATATTATTTTAAAACCCAGTTTAGTAGGTGGTTTTAAAGGAAGTTTAGCATGGATTAATTTAGCTGCAAAACAACAAATTGGTTGGTGGGTTACATCAGCTTTAGAAAGTAATATTGGATTGAATGCAATTGCACAATGGACGTATTCGTTGAGCTCAAATATGCCACAAGGTTTAGGAACTGGAAGTTTATTCACCAATAATTTTGAAAGTCCGTTAGAGGTGAAAAATGGACATTTACATTACAATAATAATAAAAGTTGGAAGTTTAATTTACTATAATACAGTACGGCACAGAGCGTATTGAAGTGTATTTTACAGATTTTAAAATAAGGAATATGAAATTTATACAACAAGCATATAAAGGGCATAATGAATGGTGGGCATATTCGGTAACTATTATCATTTTATTTTTTGGGTGGCAATTTATTGGTGTAATTCCTTTAATTGGAGCTGCATACTATTATGCTGATGATACCAGTGAATTTATGACTTCAGCAAATGATAATTTTGCTACGTTAGGAATGGATGCTAATTTGTACCTGTTTCTTATAATTTTAACCTTCTTAGGAGGCTTGTTATCCTTGTTTTTAGGTATTAAATTTATTCATAAAAGAAAAATTGTAACGTTAATCACAAGTAGAAATAAAGTAGATTGGAATCGGGTTTTTTATGCATTTTCAATTTGGGCAATAATTGGAGTATTTATGATTGCCGTTGGATACTTAATATCTCCCGAAGATTATGTTTGGAACTTTAAACTAGTACCCTTTTTTATCTTAGTTGTTATTTCATTTCTATTTTTACCGATACAAACAAGTATGGAAGAATTGCTTTTTAGAGGTTATTTAATGCAAGGATTTGGAACGTGGTTTAAAAAATCGTTTGTGGCATTACTATTAACATCTGTTATTTTTGGTTTGTTACATGGATTAAATCCAGAAGTTGAAAAATTAGGATGGATTAGTATGGTGTATTATATTGGAACTGGTTTGGTTCTTGGAATTTTTACGTTAATGGATGAAGGGACTGAATTAGCATTAGGTTTTCACGCAGCCAATAACATTATTGCAGCTGTTTTAGTGACTACAAATTGGACCGTTTTTCAAACAGATGCATTATTAGTTGATATCTCAGAGCCATCAGTTGGGTGGGAAATGTTTGTACCTGTATTAATTTTATACCCACTAGTTTTGTTTATTTTTTCAAAGAAATATGGATGGACTAATTGGCAAGAAAAGCTAATGGGAACAATTTATAAACCTATTGAATTAAACGAAGACAAATTTATAGCTAATTAAAAAGTGAAAATTGAAACTCAATTTCATAAAGCATTTAAATTACAAGGAGAATCATTTAATTCTTCCGAAGAAATAATTGTATTTTCTAAAATAATATCTCTAGAAATGCATTCTTTTTTAAAACAATGGTTTAATACATCTTCTTTTATTGAGGTTAAAACTTCAGGTTCAACAGGAAAACCCAAGGTTATTCAACTTCAAAAAACACACATGAAAAATAGTGCAATAGCTACGGGGAATTTTTTCAGCCTTCCTGAGAATACAACTGCACTTTTATGTATGTCTCCCAATTATATTGCTGGAAAAATGATGTTGGTGAGAGCTTTAACCTTGGGCTGGCATTTAGAGGTTGTTGAGGCCACATCAAAGCCGTTAGAAAATACTTCAAAAGTATATGATTTTGCAGCAATGGTTCCGTTACAATTAACTTCTTCACTTTCTGAAATTTATAAAGTGAAGAAGTTAATTGTTGGTGGTGGTGGTGTTTCTAAAGAATTGTTGGGTAAAATTCAGAAAATTAGTACAGAAGTATTTGCAACATACGGAATGACAGAAACCATTACACATATTGCTGTAAAAAAACTAAATAATTTTGGTAACGTCATTGCGAGTGAAATGAAGCAATCTCATTATAAATTACTTCCAGATATTAAAATTTTTTTAGATAGCAGAGGTTGTTTAGTAATAGTTGCTCCAAAAATATCTTCAGAAAAAATAATTACAAATGATTTGGTTGAATTAATTTCTGAAACTGAATTTATGTGGTTAGGCAGATTTGATTCAATTATAAACTCAGGAGGTATAAAATTAATTCCTGAACAAATTGAAGAAAAATTAGCAACAATAATAAAACAACGATTTTTTGTTACAGGAATTCTAGATGAAGTTTTGGGAGAGAAGTTAATACTTATTGTTGAAGGGACTAAAGACAATTCTATTTTAACAAGCGTAAAAAAGCTTAAAATACTTTCTAAATTTGAAATTCCTAAAGAGATATTTTTTACAAATCAATTTATTGAAACTGAAACAAGAAAAATTAGCAGAAAAGAAACATTAAAAATAGTTATCTGAAATTTTGTAGGTTAAGTTGTATAAATTTTATTAGCATGTTCCATCGCAGTTTTAAAAGCATCAAAAATATTTCCTTTACCTATAATTGAAATAATTCCATGTTTCTCTAAATCTTTATGAACATTTTGTCTAACACCAGATATTACAATAGTAACTTTAGAAGTTTCTTTTAAGATTTTTAACACACCTAAAAAATTATGAATAGCAGTTGCATCTACAAAAGGTACATGTCGCATTCTAATAATTAAAACTTTACTTGTATACCCCAAATTTTTTATAACCTCTGCGTATTGCTTTGCTGAAGCAAAAAATAAAGGGCCGCTAATTTCATAAATAGAAAAATCTTTAGGTAAATTAGAATAATCTTCAAACAAGTCACTGTCAATATGTTCAGGTAAATCAGCCCCAATTTTAGACATTCGTCGCATAAATAATAAGGCGGATAAAACTACCCCAACTTCAATTGCTATTGTTAAATCTACTAATACTGTTAATAAAAAAGTACTGAATAATATAATGATATCAAAAGACGAACTGTGTAAAATTGATCGGAATGAACGCCATTCGCTCATATTATAAGCAACAATTATTAAAACTCCAGCTAAAACAGCCATTGGAATTAATTTTGCCCATTGCCCGAAAAATAACATTATTAGTAATAAAGTTAGTGCATGAACCATACCTGAAATAGGTGTTCTACCTCCATTTTTAACATTAGTTGCAGTTCTTGCTATAGCTCCTGTAGCAGGGATTCCTCCGAAAAAAGGGGTAACAATATTTGCAATTCCTTGTGCAATTAATTCAGTATTTGAACGATGATTTCCTCCAATCATACCATCAGAAACTACTGCCGAAAGTAAGGATTCAATACCTCCTAAAATAGCTATAGTTATTGCTGGAGCAAGATATAGTGAAAAATTTTCTAAATGAAATATAGGAATATTGAAATCAAATTTAGCTGGAATATCACCAAAATAGGATTCAATAGTGGTTATTGGAAGGTGTAATACTTGTACAATAATTGTAATAAAAATAATGGCAATAAATGAACCCGGAATTTTAGTTTTCAATTTTGTAAATACTAAAATAATAATGATTGTAACTATTGTAACTGCAAGAGCATAGTAATTTATGTGATTTAAATGTAAAATAAATAATTTCCATTTATCTATAAAACCTGAAGGAACTTTATCTATATCTAAACCTAAAGCATCTCTAATTTGCGTTGAAAAAATAACTAAGGCAATACCACTTGTAAATCCTACAACTAGTGAGTGTGGAAAGTATTTTAATAATGAACCTAATTTTAATAATCCAAAAATTATTAAAATTACACCAGCCATCACAGACGAAATAATAAGACCATCTATACCATATTCTTCAACAATTCCATATATAATTACAATAAAAGCACCTGTTGGGCCACCAATTTGAACTCGACTACCTCCAAATAAAGAGATTAAAAATCCTGCAATAATTGCTGTAATTAATCCTTTTTCTGGAGAGACTCCTGAAGCCACTGCAAATGCAATTGCAAGGGGTAATGCAACAATACCAACTACAATTCCAGAAAAAATATCTGAAGTAATTTGTTTTTTTGAGATTTTCCCTTTTAAAATACTGAAAAACTTAGGTTTAAATATTTTTTCCATTTAAATTATATAATATAAATTACAAAATTATTTTTTTATTCTAGGATTTTAGAAAGTATAAACTAAATTACTTAGTAGTTAATACAATTATTATAGTGTAAATTAACATGACATTTTAAAAAAGTAGAAGTACTTAGATAGGTATATAATCAATACCTTTTAAAGGTATTACTAAAAAATTTAATTAATGCTAATGTTTTTATAAGCATTAATTAGGTTAAAACTAAATAGGATTTTAAGGTTTCTTTTAATTCAAAATATGCTTAAATTAAATATTTTTTTCTGTTAAAAACATACAATCACATATCCATAGAATGATATACATTTTGTACATCATCATCTTCTTCTAATTTTTCTAATAATTTTTCAACATCTGCTTGTTGTTCTTCGCCTAGTTTTGTTGTATTAGTTGGGATTCTTTCAAAACCAGAAGAAAGAATTTCTAAATTATTTTCTTCTAAATATTTCTGAATAGCACCAAATTGTTCAAACGGTGCATAAATTAAAATTCCATCTTCATCTTCAAAAACTTCTTCTACATCAAATTCAATTAATTCAAGCTCAAATTCTTCTAAATCTATTTTTAAATCTTCCGTTTTTACTCTAAAATTACAAGTGTGGTCAAACATAAAAATTACAGATCCTGAAGTTCCAAAATTTCCATCACATTTGTTAAAAGCAGCTCTTACATTTGCAACAGTTCTATTATTATTATCGGTAGCCGTTTCTACAACTAATGCAATTCCATGAGGTGCATATCCTTCAAATAAAACTTCTTTATAATTAGCGGTGTCTTTCTCAGTTGCTTTTTTTATAGCGCGCTCAACATTGTCTTTCGGCATATTGGCAGCTTTGGCATTTTGAATTACAGCTCGTAAACGAGAATTTGTATCAGGGTTTGGGCCTCCTTCATTTACAGCCATTACAATGTCTTTACCAATTCTGGTAAATGTTTTTGCCATTGCAGACCAACGTTTCATTTTTCTAGCTTTTCTAAATTCAAAGGCTCTTCCCATAATTAAATATTATTTTTTGTGATGCAAATATAATTATTACTATATGTTTTTACAATTTATTTTATACTTGAATTATACCTAAATTAAATTGCTTTTCAATGGGAGCATGGTTTGCTGCTTCAATACCCATACTAATCCATTTTCGTGTATCTAACGGATTGATTATAGCGTCAGTCCAAATATGTGCTGCTGCGTAATAAGGGGATGTTTGTGCATCATAACGTTGTTGAATGGATTTTAATATTTCTTGTTCTTGTTCTTTTGAAATTTTTTCACCTTTCTTTTTTAATGAAGCAGTTTCAATTTGCAATAAAACCTTAGCAGCTTGTTCACCACCCATAACAGCCAAACGTGCCGATGGCCAAGCAACAATTAGTCTAGGGTCATAAGCTTTTCCACACATAGCGTAGTTTCCTGCTCCGTAAGAATTTCCAATTATAATTGTAAATTTTGGAACTACTGAATTACTTACAGCATTTACCATTTTTGCACCATCTTTTATAATTCCACCGTGTTCACTTTTACTTCCAACCATAAAACCAGTTACGTCTTGTAAAAAAACTAATGGAATTTTTTTCTGATTACAATTAGCAATAAATCGAGTTGCTTTATCAGCAGAATCGGAATAAATAACCCCGCCAAATTGCATTTCTTTTTTAGCGTTTTTTACTACTTTGCGTTGATTTGCTACAATACCAACTGCCCAACCATCTATTCGTGCGTAGCCACAGATAATGGTTTTTCCATAATCTTCTTTATATTCTTCAATTTTAGAATCATCTACAATACGTTTTATAATTTCGTGCATATCGTATTGTTCACTTCTTGAAGAGGGTAAGATTCCATAAATATCTTCAGGATTTTCAATGGGTTTTTTAGCTTTTATTTTGTTAAAACCAGCTTTGTTAAAATCACCAATTTTATCTATAATATTTTTTATTTTATCTAAAGCATCATAATCATCTTTAGCTTTATAATCTGTAACACCGCTAATTTCACAATGTGTTGTTGCTCCACCTAAAGTTTCATTATCAATACTTTCACCAATAGCAGCTTTTACTAAATAACTTCCAGCTAAAAAAATACTTCCAGTTTTATCAACAATCATAGCTTCATCACTCATAATTGGTAAATAAGCACCACCTGCAACACAACTTCCCATCACTGCAGAAATTTGGGTAATTCCCATACTGCTCATGATGGCATTATTTCTAAAAATCCGACCGAAATGCTCTTTATCGGGGAAAATTTCATCTTGCATTGGCAAATAAACACCTGCACTATCAACCAAGTAAATAATAGGAAGTTTGTTTTCAATTGAGATTTCTTGTGCTCTTAAATTCTTTTTTCCTGTAATTGGAAACCAAGCACCTGCTTTTACGGTAGCATCATTGGCAACAATTATACATTGTTTTCCTTTTATATATCCAATTTTAACAACAACGCCACCAGAAGGACAACCGCCGTGTTCTTTGTACATGCCTTCACCTGCAAATGCGCAAATTTCAATAGTTTCACTATTTTTATCGAGTAAATAAGAAATTCTTTCTCTTGCTGTAAGTTTACCTTTTGACTTATGTTTTTCTATATTTTTATCTCCGCCACCTTTATAAATCTTTAAAAGTTTTTTCTTAAGAGTTGCTAACTGAAGCTTATTAAAATCTTCATTTTTATTGAAGTTGATATCCATTTATTAAATATATTTAAGTAGTGCTAAAGTACAAAATGAATGTTAATTTATATTAAATAAATACCCTAACAATAGATACCTAGGTAATAATAAAATATTTTTAGTATATTTGCATACTAAAACTTAAAAAAATGAATAAAAGAGTAGTAACAATTGGAGGGAGTAATAGTAAAAAATCTATAAGTAAACAATTAGCTGAATACGCTGGGAGCTTGATTCACAATGTTGAAATAATTAATATAGATTTAAATGATTTTAGCTTGCCTGTTTTTTCAGTAGATATTGAGGAGGAAGATGGTATCCCTAAAGACGCCAATAAGTTAAATGCTATAATTGAAAGTGCAGATGGATTTGTAATTGCACTGGCGGAACATAATGGAGCATATTCTGTAGCATTTAAAAATGTTTTGGATTGGTTGTCAAGAATTGAAGGTAAGGTTTGGAGAGATAAGCCAATGTTATTGTTAGCAACTTCTCCTGGAGCAAGAGGAGGTCAAACAGTTTTAGATATTGCCTTAGGAAGGTTTCCTTATATGGGCGGAGAAAATGTAAGAAGTATGTCGTTTCCTTCATTTTTTGATAATTTCATTGAAGGAGAAATTGTAAATGAAGCATTAAAATTAAACCTGTTGAAACTTGTAGAAGATTATCAAAAAGAAATTTAGTAATGGCAGAATTTTCTAAAGAAATAAATTCTAAGTTTTCAAATGAGCATGTAAAGGCGTTATTAAATATAAAGTTTACAGCCAATTATTTAGATACTATTGGCGCTAAATTTTTAAAACCTTTTAGTATTTCAGAGCAACAATACAATATTCTTAGAATTTTAAGAGGAGCAAAAGAAGCTATTACTGTAAATACTGTGAAGAAAAAAATGGTTCAAAAATCGCCAAACTCTACACGTTTAATGGATAAATTGTGCGATAAAGGTTTAATAGAACGAATTAGGTGTGAAAATGATAGGCGTGTTGTTTATGTAAAAATTAATAAAAATGGATTGGATTTATTAGAAGAAATTAAAATGGAAGATTTCGATAATTACTTAGATTGTCTTTCAGAAAAAGAAGTTAAGGTTTTAAATAAATTACTAGATAAAATAAGGGAAAAGTGAAATACAAAATAGTTAAAGCAAATGAAAGAGGAACAGCTAATCACGGCTGGTTAAAAGCAAATTTTTCGTTTAGTTTTGCACATTATTACAATCCTAAAAATATTAATTTTGGTGTTTTAAGGGTTTTAAATGATGATGTTATAAAAGGAGGTATGGGTTTTGGAACGCATCCTCATGACAATATGGAAATTATTTCAATTCCATTAAAAGGAGCTTTAAAACATAGAGATTCTATGAGCAATGTTTGGATTCCTTTGCATACTGGAGAAGTACAAGTAATGTCTGCAGGTACTGGTATTCAACATTCCGAGATGAATAATCATTCAACGGAAGAAGTAAATTTATTTCAAATTTGGATTATGCCACAACGGCATAATGTTTCTCCAAGGTACGAGCAAAAAACTTTTGAAGTTGCTAATCGTTTAAATAAATTACAAACGTTGGTTTCTTCAAAAGAGAGTCCTATTAAAGGTTCTTTAACTATTCATCAAAATGCTAAAATTTCACGAATAGATTTAGATGAAAATAGGACTTTTAATTACAAGTTAAAAACTGAAACTAATGGCGTTTATGTGATGGTTATTGAAGGTAACCTTTCTATTAATAATAAAAAATTAGGAAAAAGAGATGCAATTGGAATAGAACAAACAAATCTTTTTAAAATTACTGCTAATAAAAAATCAGAGGTACTTTTTATAGAAGTTCCAATGAAATTTTAATTAGTTCTTATTCAAAATTTTCATCATTTCAATAGCGGCAACTTTAGCTTTTTCTTTAATGAAATCTCTTGGTGTTTCATCTCCAATTTCATAAGTAATAGCTGTAGCTTTAAAATATCTTAAAAACCAGCCTTTTGAAACAGGTTGTGTGCTATCTTCTCTAATTTCATTTGGTGTGTAATTTGGAAAAGTAGCATTAATTTTACTAAACCAATCATCATAAAAATTTGGAATGGTAGTACCTTCAATCGTGCTACTTGTGTAATATAAATCTTCTTGTGTTGAGTGAAAATCAATACCAAGAACAACTTTTCCATTAGATTTTTTTGAAGCCTTTACAATAGTTTTAGTTACTGCTTTAACTTCAGGTTGTCTATAATAAGCCCAATCTCTATTTAGATCAATTCCATTTGCATTATGCCTCCAATGACCAAGGTCAACACCATCTGGATTTACAATAGGAAATACTAAAATTCTATATCTATTGAAAAATATTTTAGACAATTCAGATTTTTTTAAGATGGTCTCTAAAAAACTTTGAAAAGCCATAAAACCTGTAACTTCTGGAGGATGTTGTCTAGAGAGTAAAACAATAATATCTTTACTTTTAGCATCACCAACATATAAATCTAGCATAGGTAAAGGTCTTCCTAAAACAGATTTACCAATAGTTTTGTAGTGCACTAAATTTGAATTTGAATCTATAATTTGAGAATACCAATTTTTGGTGTCTGTTGAAGTAATAATTTCTTGTGCAGCAACTGTTAAAGGTTCTTTTGAAAGATTAAGTTTAATAGTATAAATGGAATCAATTAGCATTCTGTTTTCTGAAGCTAATGGAGTCCATTCAGAATTATTAGTTTTAATTTTAGGAATATATCTATGTCCGTATTTTTGTGGGTATTTAAATTGGATGTAAGTAGTTTTGGGAGTTTCAGACCAAATTTTAAATGCATAATAAGCACTATTATTTATTGGAGCATTTTCAGGATAGATTGAAACTGAAATTAATGTATCATTTATTTTTTCAACATTATTTAAACGTGCAGCATCAAAATTATTAGATAACTTAACCCCTATTTTATTAAGATTAAAAACTCTTTTTTCTTGAACAAATATTTTTTTACTTTTTGTATCAAAAGGTTTCTCAACAATAACAGGCTTAACAATGCTACAGCTTGTTATAAGGAGACTTAAAATTAAGACAAAAAGTATTTTTAAATTTAATTTAGATATGTTCATTTTTTACGAGATATATGAAGTTAAAAGATATGCAATATTATTAAAATATATTTTAAAAAATGTCATCAACATAACTTATAAGTGATGTCATTTATAAAATTCATGATAAATAGTGTTTATAAATTGAAACTTTACTTTTTAAGATCTTTTAAAAGATATGTTTTATTGTTTTTGGTAGAAATTTACGATATTTGCCAACTACTTATTTCTTTTTAAAGTAATTAACACTAACAGATACACAAAATGAATAAAAATACAGTTTTAGCTTGGGCAACAGCAATTATGATAATAGTTGGATTAGCATTAATAGCTTTAGGGGCGTTTAGATATAATGAAGTTGCAGGTTGGGGGTTTGCTTCAGTTGGAATAGGATTTTTCGCAATAGCTTGGGTATTTAACGCTTTAAAGGGAAGAGTTTAAATCATTTTAATAAATTAATAATCAAATTTTACAATAATAACAATGGCTGACGATAAGAAAGTTATTTTTTCAATGTCTGGGGTAAGTAAAACATACCAAGGCGCAAATAAACAAATTTTAAAGAACATTTATTTAAGTTTCTTTTATGGTGCGAAAATTGGAATTTTAGGTTTAAATGGGTCTGGTAAATCAACCTTACTTAAAATTATTGCAGGACTTGAAAAAAATTACCAAGGTGATGTGGTTTTTGCTCCTGGATATTCTGTAGGATTTTTATCTCAAGAACCTCAATTAGATGACGCCAAAACTGTATTAGATATCGTAAAAGAAGGTGTTGCAGAAACTGTTGCAATTTTAGATGAATACAACAAAATAAATGACATGTTTGGCTTGGAAGAAGTATATTCTGATGCTGATAAAATGGAGAAGTTAATGGCACAACAAGCAGTACTTCAAGATAAAATTGATGCTGCAAATGCTTGGGAATTAGACACGAAACTTGAAATTGCTATGGATGCTTTACGTACTCCTGAGGGAGATACTCCAATTAAAAATCTTTCAGGTGGTGAACGTAGAAGAGTAGCACTTTGTAGGTTGTTATTACAAGAGCCAGATGTATTATTGTTAGATGAGCCAACTAACCATTTAGATGCTGAGTCTGTACATTGGTTAGAGCATCATTTGCAACAATATAACGGAACTGTGATTGCAGTAACACACGATAGATATTTTTTAGATAATGTTGCGGGCTGGATTTTAGAATTAGATAGAGGTGAAGGAATTCCTTGGAAAGGGAATTATTCTTCTTGGTTAGACCAAAAATCGAAACGATTAGCTCAAGAATCAAAAATAGCATCTAAACGTCAAAAAACATTAGAACGTGAGTTGGAATGGGTAAGAATGGCACCAAAAGGTCGTCATGCAAAATCTAAAGCACGTTTGGCGAATTACGATAAGTTAATGAACCAAGATCAGAATAAGTTGGATGAAAAATTGGAAATTTACATTCCAAATGGTCCTCGTTTAGGAACTAATGTAATTGAAGCTAATGGAGTTTCAAAAGCATTTGGAGATAAATTGTTGTATGAAGATTTAAAATTTAATTTACCACAAGCAGGAATAGTTGGGATTATTGGACCTAATGGAGCAGGTAAAACAACTATTTTTAGAATGATAATGGGTGAAGAAGCTCCAGATAAAGGCGAATTTAAAGTAGGAGATACAGCAAAAATAGCTTATGTAGATCAAAGCCATTCAAATATTGATCCCGAAAAAACTATTTGGCAAAATTTTGCTGATGAGCAAGAGTTGATATTAATGGGCGGAAAACAGGTGAATTCTAGAGCCTATTTAAGTCGTTTTAACTTTTCAGGAAGTGAACAAAATAAAAAAGTAAGTGCACTTTCAGGTGGAGAACGAAATAGGTTACATTTAGCAATGACTTTACGTGAAGAAGGAAATGTTTTATTACTTGATGAACCAACTAACGATTTAGATGTAAATACTTTAAGAGCTTTAGAAGAAGGTTTAGAAAATTTTGCTGGTTGTGCTGTGGTAATTAGTCACGACCGTTGGTTTTTAGATAGAATATGTACACATATTTTAGCTTTTGAAGGAAATTCAGAAGTCTATTTTTTTGAAGGCTCCTTCTCTGATTATGAAGAAAATAAAAAAATGAGACTTGGAGGCGATTTAATGCCAAAAAGAATTAAATATAAAAAACTAATTAGATAAAAAAAATAAAGTTGACTTTTCAGTCAACTTTTATTCTCCTTTGGGCATTCTTTATATATTCCTATATATTCTAAATCAATGTTTAGAAAAACAAATATACAAATTATTCAATAAAAGATTATTTAATCTTTTATTGACTTATCCACAAACAATCAACAAAATCAGTAAGCATGTGAAATAGCAATCCAATTGCTATTATTCGAGTTTTTGGAGGTAAAAGTAAAAAGCTGTATGCAACAATTGCGTAATAGGAGTGCAACGGGTGGTAATTTATACTGCATCTTGTAGCATCAAAAATAGGATTTGCAAATAAATGATCTACATCAACAAGCATTGTAAATATAAATATAAGCCATACTTTTCCCCAGTTATCTTTAAAAAATAAATAGGCAATTAAGCCTGTTACTAAAAAATGCATTCCATAGTGAGATATAAAACGAAGAATTTCCATTATTTAAAATTAATCGTTTGACTTTCTAAATAATTTAGGGCGTTTGGACCTTCCATAAACAATAAGTCTAAAATACTTAAGTTGGAAATAAACCCTTTATTTTGTTCAAAAACCTGAATATATCTATCCAAAATAAATTCTTCTTTGGTTTTTGCAGTTGCTAATTTTCTAGCATCAAAATATTGAATATCTTTTTGGTATTCAGAAGTTTTACTATATGAAATTTCAAGTTGTAATGCATCCATAATTAGTTCGTGACACTTTAAATTTAAATCTAATAAAAATGTAAATCTTTTTTCGAAAATGAGCTTTAATTCATCAATATAAAATTCAAAAAAAGGAGAAGAACTATATGCAGTTTGTAGTGTTTTAAGGTGTATTTTATGCCAATCGTCTTTATAATCAATTTTTACATCTCGGGTTTTTTGTTTGATGCCTTTGTTGTGTTGTATAGGAACATTTAGTAAATGTTTTCCATCTGCAGTATAAATATAGCAACGGTTTCTATATGTTTGTTTTTGAAAATTATCTTCAACTTCAAATACAAATTCTTTTGTATTTGCAATTGCAACATATTGACTAATGGGAGAAAAGTATGTTGGGTGTAATAAAACCATAATCAAAAGCTGAAATAAATTTTATTATTCAGCGTTTTTACGTTTTTTGTATGAACTGTATCCAAACCAAAGAGCAAGAGCACCTAGAAAATAGTATAAGTAAGAAACAGGTTTCCCACTACCATGGACTGTTGTAAAAACACGTTCCCATCTTATTTTATTTGCAATTCCTTGCGCATTACTATCCCAGCTAAACCAAATAAATACGGGTTTACCTACAACGTGATCAAATGGAACATATCCCCAAAAACGTGCGTCTTCAGAGTTATGCCTGTTATCACCCATCATCCAATAATAATTTTGTTTAAAGGTGTAAGTGGTAGCTAGTTTACCATTTATAAAAATTTCATCACCGTTAATAGTTAAATTATTGTTTTCGTATTCTTCAATAATTCGTTTGTAAAAAGGTAAAGATTTAGTGTTTAATTTAACTGTTTTTCCTTCTTCAGGAATATAAATTGGACCATAATTATCTACAGACCAGGCATATTGTGCATTATGAGGGAAAAAACTTGAATCGTAATTTCCTTTTGGTTCAATTTGCTTTGCTATACTTTTTACTAATGGATTATTTTTTAGTTTAGCTGCATTTTTATCAGTTAAATTTAACATATAATAATCTCCATAAAAATTACCTTCAGTTACATTGTATCTTTTTAAAGCTGTAGCACTTAATTGTTGTCCATTGGTCACAACTTTATGCATATATTGAGGTTTAGCTCTATCAGGTAGTTGCGTTTTTTTACCATTAATATAAATATAACCATCTTTAATTTCTAAAGAATCTCCAGGAATACCAACACAACGTTTTACGTAGTTAGATTTTTTGTCAATAGGTTTGTCTACATGAATTTTAGAGTGGTCTCTAAAAAATCGGACAGTATCAGCTGGCCAGTTAAAAACAACAATTTCATTTCGTTTAATGTCTTGAAAACCGGGAAGTCTAAAATAGGGAAGTTGAGGTATTTTAAAATATGATTTTGTTTTTATAAATGGAAGTGAATCGTGTACCATTGGTGCAGCTATAGTTGTCATAGGAGTTCTCGCTCCATAATGGAATTTACTAACAAACAGAAAATCACCAACTAATAATGATTTTTCTAAAGAAGAAGTTGGAATTGTATATGGTTGCATAAAATAAGTATGCACCAAAGTAGCTGCTACAATTGCAAAAACAATTGAACTTACCCATTCACCAAGTTCGGTTCTAGATTTTAAGTTTCTATCTTCAATATAATTTACATTTGTTAAATAATTTATATAGTAGGTATAAAAACCTAATGTTAGAACAGCTAAAAATGAATCAATTGTTGAGTTTTTCCCAAAACTTCTAATAGTTTCAATCCACACAACAGGAAACATTAACAGGTTTATAATTGGAATAAACAACAAAATAACCCACCAAGTTGGTCTATTTATTATTTTCATAAGTACAATAGCATTGTATATTGGAACGATTGCTTCCCAAGATTTTCTACCCGCTTTTACATATAATTTCCAAGTCCCAATAAAATGAATTACTTGAATTATTAGAAAAAATATAAACCATTGAATCATTGTCATAATTTGAAATTTTTAATATTATTTTAAACCTAAAACGTCTTTCATTGTATAAATCCCAGTTTTACCAACTAGCCATTCTGCTGCAATTACAGCTCCCAAAGCAAAACCATCTCTATTGTGAGCTGTATGCTTAATTTCAATAGTATCTACTTCAGAAGTATATTCAATAGCATGTGTTCCAGGAATATTAGGAATACGTTTTGCCACTATAGGTATTTCAGTTTCTTTATTTGTTACATTTAAAGCCCAATTACTTTTATTGGAATGCTTAATAATTGCTTCTGCTAAAGTTATTGCAGTACCGCTTGGCTCATCTAATTTTTTTGTGTGATGAATTTCTTCCATTGAAATTTGATACTGACTTAAGTTTTTCATTATTTTAGCCAAATATTCATTCAATTCAAAGAAAATATTAACGCCTAAACTAAAATTTGAGGCATAAATAAAACCACCATTTTTAATGTTACATAAAGCAGTTGCTTCATCATATTTATTTAACCAACCAGTGGTACCACTAACTACGGGCACATGATTGTTTAAACAGTTAGAAATATTATTAAAAGCTACTGAAGGAATGCTAAAATCAATAGCAATATCAGCTATTTTTATATCATAATTGGTAGTATGTTCATCAATTTTTAATACAATTTCATGACCTTTTTGTAAAGCAATTTGCTCAATTGTTTTACCCATTCTCCCATAACCTAATAGTGCTATTTTCATTTTAAAATTTAAAATTAATTTGAGCTCCAACAACTGTTCTATTATTAGTTGTATTTTTAATTAATTTTGGATTAATCGTTAAATTATTATCTACATTGTGCTGAAGTAAATGTGCATTTGTACTAGCTTCAATTATTTGTAAAATATACAAACCTACAGTTACTAGCAATGATAAATCTCTATCTTTTTTATATCCTTTTTGAGCTGAAATAAGTGCGTCTTCAGATAAAAAAGGATTACCATTTAACCCGTCAAATTCGTCAGGCTTACCATTAATTCGTAATTTAAATGCAGTTCTGGCTCTATTGTAATTATTATTATTAGAACTATAAAAATATACTCCCGATCCAAGTGCAGCGTAAACAAATGGAATTTTCCAATATTTTTTATTATAAGCTTGTCCTAGACCTGGTAAAATTGCCGAATAAAATGCTGCTTTTGAAGGTGCAAGAGGGTTATAAATTATTGCATTACTAAACATGGTATCTTTAACAATTAGGATTCCGTTTTCTTGAGAAAAAATATTAGATACAGAAAAAAATGTAACTAAAATATATATATATAAATATTTTTTTAACACTATTCAAGTAATTTTTTTATTCTATTAAAATCTTCTTCAGAATGAAAAGGAATAATAATTTTACCTTTATCTTTTCCAGCTAATTTAACATCAATTTTGTGCCCAAAATATGCACTAATAGTTTTTAATCCTTTTGAAATAAATTTAGGTGTTTCAACAACAGTAGTTACTTTTTTTGTTCTTACAGAACTTTCACCTTTTAACTCTTTAACTAATTGCTCAGTTTGACGTACAGATAATTTTTGTTGAATTATTTTCCCATAAATATTTAATTGATCTTCATAGTTTTCAATATTAATTAAAGCTCTACCATGTCCCATAGATAAAAAGCCATCTCGCATACCTGTTTGTACAATTGGATCTAATTTTAATAATCGTAAATAATTACTAATAGTTGAACGTTTTTTACCTACACGTTGGCTCATCTCTTCTTGCGTTAAATCAATTTCGTCAATTAAACGTTGATAAGATAATGCAACTTCAATAGGATCTAAATCTTTACGTTGTATATTTTCAACCAATGCCATTTCAAGCATTTCTTGGTCGTTTGCAATTCTTATATAAGCTGGAATTGTGGTATTGCCTATTAATTTTGCGGCTCTAAATCTTCTTTCTCCAGAAACTAGTTGAAATTTGTCACCTTCTAATTTTCTTACAGTAATTGGTTGAATTACTCCTAGTTCTTTAATAGAACTTGCTAATTCCTGTAAAGCTTCATCATTGAAATAACTTCTTGGTTGGTAGGGGTTTACAGCAATAAAATTTAATTCAAGTTCAACAATATTTCCAACTATTTTATCAGCATTTTTATCTTTTGCTGAGCTAATATCTAAACTTGAATCTTTTAATAAGGCAGATAATCCTCTTCCTAGTGCTTGTTTTCTAACTGCTTTTGCCATCCTTATTATGTTGTTTTAATAATTCGTTAGCTAAATTAATATAATTAACAGCACCTTTACTTGTTGCATCATAAGCAATAATACTTTCGCCAAAACTTGGAGCTTCACTTAATCTTACATTTCGTTGAATGATGGTTTTAAAAACCATATTTTGAAAATGTTTTTTCACTTCTTCTACAACTTGGTTTGATAGGCGCAGGCGAGAATCGTACATGGTAAGTAATAAGCCTTCAATATCTAAATTAGTATTGTGTATTTTTTGAACACTTTTTATAGTGTTTAATAATTTACCTAAACCTTCTAATGCAAAATACTCACATTGTATTGGTATTATTACCGAATCTGCTGCTACAAGTGCATTTAATGTTATTAAGCCAAGTGATGGAGCACAATCAATTAAAATATAATCGTAGTCATTTTTTATTTCAGCAAGCGCTTCTCTTAATTTAAATTCTCGTTGGTTTTTATCAACTAATTCAATTTCAATAGCAACTAAATCTATATGAGCTGGGATAATATCTACATTTGGGGAAGTTGTAGCTACAATTGCTTCTTTTGCTGAAATTGTATGTTCTAGTAATTGATAACTTCCATTTTCAACTTCTTCAACAATAATTCCTAGACCTGATGAAGCATTCGCTTGTGGATCCGCGTCAATAAGCAGTACTTTTTTTTCTAGCACACCTAGAGCGGCTGCTAAATTAACGGTTGTTGTAGTTTTACCTACACCACCCTTTTGATTTGCAATTGCAATAATTTTTCCCATTTAAGAATATAGCATTATATGAAGATGTAAAAATACAATTATTTATGGTTTTTAAAAGCGAATAATGTTAACAAAGAGATAAAAAACAAGAGAGGTTGAAAATTTTCAACCTCTCTTGTTTTTGCTAGTTTTTAGAAGGTATGTTTTCTAAAATAGTTAATAAATATTTCCAAAACTTTTGAGCCGATTTAATATTTGCTTTTTCATCTGGTGAATGAGCTCCTTGAATAGTTGGCCCAAACGAAATCATATCCACATCGGGGTAGTTTGTACCTAAAATACCACACTCTAAACCTGCGTGACAGGCAACAACATCAGCTTTACTATTAAACATTTTTTCATAAGTTTCAGTTAAAACGTTTAATATTGGTGAGTTTACATTGGGTTTCCATCCAGGATAAGAACCTGAAAGTGTTACTTGGTAACCAGCTAATTCAAAAGCAGCTTTTAAGGTATTTGCTAAATCGAATTTTGAAGTTTCTACAGATGATCTTGTTAAACACAAAATTGTAATTTCTTCATCTTTTACAATTACCCGTGCTACATTATTTGAAGTTTCAACCAAACCTTCCATATCATTACTCATTCTATACACACCATTATGTGCCGCATAAATTGTATTTAATAATGTAATTTGACTTATGGTAGTCATTACTTTTTTTGGAGTGTCTGTTTCTGTAATCGAGATATTTATATTTGGATCTACTTTTTTAAACTCTTGTTTAATTTCGTTTACAGCTTTAATTATTTTTTTTAAGAAACTTTCTTTTTTAGCATTATAAACTGATATTATAGCAAAACTTTCTCTTGGAATAGCATTACGCAAACTACCACCATTTATTTCCGAAATTCGTATTAATTCTTGAGATACATACAATAAGCGGTTCATTATTTTATTGGCGTTTCCAAGTCCTTTATGAATATCCATTCCAGAATGTCCTCCATTTAAACCAGTTACAGAAATTGAAAATCCGGTACTATTTGATGGTGTATGAACTTCATGATATACATTTTTCACAGTAACATCAATACCGCCAGCACAGCCTATATCAATTTCATCATCTTCTTCAGTATCTAAATTTAATAATATTTCACCATCTAAATAGCCGGCTTGTAAACCCATAGCACCAGTCATACCAGTTTCTTCATCAATAGTAAATAATGCTTCAACGGCAGGGTGGTTAATTTTTGTTGAAGCTAAAACACTCATAATTGCAGCAACGCCAATACCGTTATCTGCACCTAATGTTGTACCATCTGCACGAACCCAACCGTCTTCAACTTTCATTTTAATACCTTCAGTATCAAAATCAAAAACTGTATCGGAGTTTTTTTGGTGAACCATGTCTAAATGCGACTGCATTACAATAGTTTTACGGTTCTCCATACCTTTTGAAGCAGGTTTTTTAATAATTACATTTCCAACATGGTCTACCACTGTTTCAAGGTTTAATTTTTTACCAAAATCAACCATAAATTGTATTACTTTCTCTTCTTTTTTTGAACCTCTTGGAACAGCATTTAAGTCTGCAAAATTATTCCAGAGTTCGTTGGGTTCAAGTGCTCTTATATCTTCATTCATTTTTATAAATTTGATTTATTATTATTCTATTTCTATGATAGTTTTATTTAAGGGTTTTCTTACTTTTTTTAGATTATTCATTACATCGTCACTTGCTCTATAACCAACAGGAAGTAATAAAACAGATTTTAAATTTAAGCTTTTTAAATTTAATAGTTCATCTACTTTTTCTGGTACAAATCCTTCTAAAGGACAGGCATCAATTTTTTCAATAGCACAAACGGTCATTAAATTACCTAAAACTATGTAGGTTTGATAAATTGCAGAAAGTTGTTTATCTTCTAATGTTTTATTCTCATACATCCCAATTAGTTGTTTTCTGAAGTCAGCAATCACATCTTCATCAACATTTCTAATTTCTTTTTCTAAATCAAAATAGGCGTTAATAGCTTCACTTGTTGTATCATTTTCAATACATAAAACTAATAAATGTGAAGCATCTGCTACTTGACGCTGAAAATAAGAGAGTTCTACAAATTTTTCTTGAAGTTCTTTATTAGAAATTACAATCATTTTAATTGGTTGTAATCCAAATGAAGTTGGTGTTAAATTGAACGCATTTTTAAGGGTTTCAACTTGTTGTTTTGTAAGTATTTTTGATGGGTCAAATTTTTTAGTTGCATAGCGCCATTCCAAGCTTTCGATTATGTTCATTTTAATAAAATTTATGCTTACAAATTTAATTTAAAAATACGGAAAATAGGTTAAATAAAGTATTCAATTTTCATAACTAAAAGTTAATGTTTACTTTTAAATAATTAAAATTGCTATGAAAGAAAATTTACTTCATTTTATATGGAAACTTAAGCTGTTTTCATTTAAAAACTTGAAAACTACTAATGGTGAAATCGTTGAAATATTATTAGTAGGGAATGAGAATAGAAATACCGGTCCAGATTTTTTAAATGCGAAAATTAGAATTAATAGGCAACTTTGGGCTGGGAATATTGAAATTCATGTAAATTCATCTGATTGGTATCTTCATAAACATGAAATAGATGAGAATTATGATTCCGTAATTCTTCACGTTGTTTGGGAACATGATGTTGAAATTTTTAGAGAAAATAATGATAAAATTTCCACACTTCAATTAAAAAACTATATTTCAAAAGAATTATTAAGTAACTATAATCAACTTTTTAGTAAAAATAAAAAGTGGATTAATTGTGAAAATGATCTAAAATCAATTAATGTTTTTACTTTTGAAAACTGGTTAGAACGACTTTATTTTGAGCGCTTAGAGCAAAAATCTAAATTTGTGAAGCAATTATTGTTAGCAAATCAAAATAATTGGGAAGCAACGTTGTTTGTTTTAATGGCAAAAGGTTTTGGATTAAAAGTGAATACTGAAGCATTTGTTAATTTTGCTAGATCTTTTGATTTTTCAATTGTAAGAAAAATTTCAAATAATGCTGTTCAATTAGAAGCTTTATTTTTTGGTCAGGCAGGATTATTTTCTACTAAAAATGAAGCTGTTTATTTTGATAAATTACGAAAGGAATATGAATATTTGAAAGTTAAATTTAATTTAAAACCAATTGCAAAAGGACAAGTTCAATTTTTTAGATTGAGGCCTAATAATTTCCCAACAATAAGATTGTCTCAATTAGCATTTTTATATCATAAATTTCAAAACTTATTTTCGAAAATTATTGAAACTGAAAATCTTGACGAGTTTTATAAATTATTTGAAGTTACAACATTTCCATTTTGGGAAACACATTATACTTTTGAAAAACAATCGAAAAAAAGAACAAATAAACTTTCAAAATCTTTTATAGACCTTTTATTGATTAATGCCATAATACCTTTAAAATTTGTATATCTTAAAAGTTTAGGGAACAATGATTTTAGTTCGCTATTTTTAATTAGCGAACAAATAGCCCCTGAGAAAAACACTATTATTTCTAAGTTTAAAGAGTTGGAAATTACAACTTCAAATGCATTTAAAACACAAGCTTTACTTCAATTAAAAAATGAATATTGTAATAAACAATTATGTTTACAATGTGTAATTGGAAGAGAAATACTTAAAAATTAATTAGAAGGGTACTATTTTTTAATTGAACATAAATAGTTTTATTATTGTATGTTAATACAAAACTACTGTGTAAAATAGATTGGATTTTTAAGAGGCCATTTCTAGTTTTAAAATTTTCAATTGTGGTGTTTTGAGCCCGATTTATGTTAGAAAAAAGCAACAAAAAAACTACTGAAATTGTATTTCATAAATGAATATCTTTAAAATTTATCTAAATTAATTTTAATTAGTTAATTATTTCTTGTAAAAGTCTTTTACCCAAGCAACCATTTGATTTTCAGTTAAAAGTTTGGAATTAAAGACACCAACTAACTTGTTAGTGAGTTGTAAATTTTTGGAAAGTTCTTTTTCAAAAATATTTTTCATTTTTGATGGGCCAAATAATACTACCGATTCACAATGTTGAACTTCTTTTAATAGGCTCTTAATAAATTTGTTGGTTTGCTCGTTTCTTTTATTTAATTTATTCTTCTCAAAAGTCATATACTGACCTCCAAACCTTCCAAATTTTTTAGATTCACCAGGAACACGCTCTCTGGTTTCAATATCCGATTTAATTATTCTAATAGCGTGTTTATTATTTGATAATTTAATGATAACAGCTTGTTTTGTGTCTATCCATATTCCAATGTTTTGTTTCATAATTGTATTTTTGTAGATTAAACAATTGGTAATTAAGTATATAGTGATTTACTAGTATAAATTTACAAAAAAAAAGGTTACAACTTTATTGAAATAAAAAAAAGCTGTTACAAAAGTAACAGCTCCTTAGCGTAGTTAAATAAATTGTATTCTAGAAACAATATTTATTTTCTGCAATCACTTTTTCTGCAATTATTTTACGTAATGCTATAGGATTTGGGTTATTTACATATTTTGTAAAACGTTTTAATCCCATTAACATCATACGTTGTTCGTCACCTTCAGAAAAATAGGCGATTGCTTCTTTACCAAAACTAGTTGTTTTTTCAACAGCGTTGTACAAATTTAATTTAGCCATAGCAATTTGTTGTTCAACAGCTTTTTCGGATGTTGATTTAGCAATTTTTTCTGCTTTTAATACGGCAGATTCTGCCATATAAACTTCAATCATAATTTCAGCAGCAGCTAAAATTAATTGTTGATGGTTATCTAAATCAGCTCCATAAGTTTGTACAGCTTTACCAGAAATCATTAAAAATGCTTTTTTTAATTTTGAAATCATTGCTTTTTCTTCTGATAGTAATTCAGAAAAATAAGGAGTATCAAAAGAAGGAATTCCAAGTAAACTGTTTCCAACTTCCATTGCAGGTGTTAATAAATCAATTTCTCCTTTCATTGCTTTTTTGAGCAACATTCCAACAGTTAATAATCGGTTTATTTCATTTGTACCTTCATAAATTCTAGTAATACGAGCATCTCTCCATGCACTTTCCATTGGTGTATCTTTAGAGAATCCCATTCCTCCAAATATTTGAATACCTTCATCTGAAACAAATTGTGAAACTTCAGAACCAAATACTTTTATAATTGCGCATTCAATTGCATATTCACTAAAAGCAGTTAATTCAGCTTCTTGATGAGATTTACCATCAGCTAATAAAGCATCAATCATATTTTGAATATTTTTTGCTGCTCTGTACGAACCAGCATCCGCAACAAAAGTTTTTGTACTCATATCAGCAATTTTCTTTTGAATGGCTCCAAAACTTGAAATTGGTGCTTTAAATTGAAAACGTTCGTTTGCATATTTTATAGATTCAGTAATAATTCTACGACTGGCATCTAAGCAAGCTGCACCTAATTTAATACGACCAACATTTAAAGAGTTTAATGCAATTTTAAATCCGGCATTTCTATCGGATAGCATATTTTCTACAGGTACTAACGTGTCATTAAAAAACACTTGACGTGTAGAAGAGGATACAATTCCAAGTTTGTGCTCTTCTTCACCTAATGTTACACCGTTAGGGTTCTCTTTATCAAAATCTAAAATAAAAGCTGTGATATTTTTATCATCTTCAATACGCCCAAAAACAATAAAAACTTCTGCAAAACCTGCGTTTGAAATCCACATTTTTTGTCCGTTAATTTTGTAGTGTTTACCATCAGCAGTTAATTCGGCTGTAGTTTTACCTGAATTAGCATCACTACCAGCTCCAGGTTCCGTTAAACAATACGCACCAAATTTTTCACCAGAGGTTAAAGCAGGTAAATATTTTTGTTTTTGTTCTTCAGTTCCATATAAGAAAATTGGCATGGTTCCAATTCCGGTATGTGCACCAAAAGCAGTTCCTAATGAACCTGTTGCAGACGAAATATAGTCAGTTACCAACATTGTTGATACAAATCCCATTCCTATTCCACCATATTCTTCAGGTATTGAAACACCTAAAAATCCCATTTCACCAGCTTTACGCATTATTTCTTCAGTTAAAGCATAATCTTTGTTTTCAAAACGTTCTTTCAAAGGCCAAACTTCACGGTCTATAAATTCAATTACCGCATCTTTCATCATTTTTTGTTCTTCATTGAACTCTTCTGTGATAAATATATCTTCTGATTTAATTTCTTTAATTAGGAATTCACCTCCTTTAATTGTTGCCATTTTAAGTTACTATTTAATTTTTAGATATTTTATTTTAATAATTCGTAAACTCCAGCTGCACCTTGACCAGTACCAACACACATTGTTACTATTCCATATTTGTTTTTTCTTCTGCGCATTTCATTAAATAATTGTACCGAAAGTTTAGCACCTGTACAACCAAGTGGGTGTCCTAGTGCAATTGCTCCACCGTTAACATTTACAATTTCTTGATTGATATCAAGTTCTCTCATTACTGCTAATGATTGTGATGCAAAAGCTTCATTTAATTCTATTAAATCAATATCATTTAATGTTAAATTTGCTTGTTTTAAAGCCTTAGGAATTGCTTTTACAGGACCCATTCCCATAATACGAGGTTCAACGCCAACAGCAGCAAATGAAACCATGCGTGCAATAGGTTCAATGTTTAACTCTTTTACCATTTCTTCACTCATAATTAATAAAAATGATGCTCCATCACTCATTTGAGATGAGTTTCCGGCAGTAACACTTCCCCCGTTTGCAAATACAGGTCGTAATTTAGATAAGGCTTCAATTGAAGTTCCTTTACGAGGTCCTTCATCAGTAGAAACGGTATAATTTTTCGTTTGTTTTTTACCATTACTATCTATAAAAATATTTTCTACAGTAATTGGAACAATATCATCATTAAAAGTTCCATTTGCTTGAGCTTTCAAAGCTTTCATATGTGATTTAAATGAAAATTCATCTTGATCTTCACGTGAAACTTTAAATTGTTGAGCAACAGCTTCAGCAGTTAAACCCATTCCCCAATAATAATCTTCATGACCTTCTTTTGCCGATTTATAATTTGGAACGGGGCGATAACCACCCATTGGTATATAACTCATACTTTCTACACCACCAGCAATAATGCAGTCTGCCATTCCAGATTGAATTTTAGCAACGGCAATACTTACAGTTTCTAATCCAGATGCACAATATCTGTTTACAGTCATCCCTGGAACATCTTCAATTTTTAATCCCATAAGAGAAATTAACCGTCCAATATTTAAACCTTGCTCGGCCTCAGGCATTGCGTTACCAACAATTACATCATCAATTCTATGTTTATCTAGTTGTGGAACATCTTTTAATAAATGTTCTATAGTTTCAGCGGCTAACTCATCAGGTCTTTTAAATCTAAAAACACCTTTTGGAGCTTTTCCAATTGCTGTTCTATATCCTTGTACTATATATGCTGTTTTCATTTTTTAGTTTCTTAAAGGTTTACCAGTTTTTAACATGTGTTCTATACGTTCTAATGTTTTACGCTCTCCAAATAAACTCATAATTGCTTCACGCTCAATATCTAACAAGTATTGTTCAGATACGTAGGTTGGTTCAGATAAATCTCCACCAGCCATTACATAACCTAGCTTATTAGCTATTTTTTTATCGTGTTCTGAAGCATAATGTCCTTTTTCTAAACTATCAGTTCCCACTAAAAACATACCTAAAGCTTGTTGTCCGTAAACCAGTGCTTTTTTAGGCACGGGTTGTGTATATCCGTCTTCAAGCATTTGGATTGCATGACGTTTAGCTGTTGCAATTTGACGATCTTTATTAACCACAACTAAATCTTTATGTTCTTTTAAAAATCCTAAATCAAATCCTTCATGAGCAGAAGTTGCAACTTTTGCCATTGCAATATTGATGAAATAGTCGCGTAATTTATTTAGTTTAACATCGTCTTTTAAAACTCCTTCAGAAGCTCTTAAAGCCATTTCTTTTGAACCAGCACCTCCAGGAATAATTCCAACACCAAATTCAACTAAGCCAATATATGTTTCAGCTGCTGCAATTACTTTATCTGCATGTAAACTCATTTCACACGCACCTCCAAAAGTAAATCCGTGTGGTGCAATAATAGTTGGGCACGATGAATAACGTAAACGCATTACGGTATCTTGGAAATATTTTACAGACATATTTAATTCATCATATTCCTGTTCAACAGCCATCATAAATGCCATGGCTAAATTTGCGCCAACAGAAAAGTTTGGAGCTTGATTACCTAAAATAACAGCATCGTATTCAGTTTCAGCTAAATCAATACCTTTATTTATTGCTTGTAAAACTTCACCTCCTAATGTGTTCATTTTAGATTGGAATTCGACATTTAAAACACCATCTCCTAAATGTTGAATTGAAGCACCTGCGTTTGACCAAATTGTTTTTGATTCTCTAACATTATTAAGAATGATGAAACTATCTTGTCCAGGAATTTTTTCTTGAGTTTTTGAAGGAATTGAATAGTAATATTTTGCTCCTTCTTTTACGGTATAGAAATTTTTATTTCCATTTTTAAGCATTTCAGTTATCCAACTAGCTACAGAAATATTTTCGGCTTGCATTAATTCTATTCCTTTTTCAATACCAATAGCATCCCAAATTTCAAAAGGACCATGTTGCCAACCAAAACCAGCTTTCATAGCGTCATCTAAACGGTATAATTCATCTGAAATTTCAGGTATTCTGTTTTGAACATAACCAAACATTGAAGCGAAATTTTTTCTATAAAATTCACCCGCTTTGTCTTTACCTTTTACTAAGACTTTAAATCTATCAATAACATTATCAATAGTTTTTGTCATTTCAAGCGTTGCAAATTTTGCTTTTTTGCTTGGGCTATATTCTAAAGTATCTAAATCTAAAGATTGAATAGATTTTTTACCGTTTTCTACTACTCTTTTATAAAACCCTTGTTTAGTTTTACTACCCAGCCATTTATTTTCCATCATAGTATTGATGAAACTAGGAAGTTTAAATAATTCATGAGCTTCATCTTTTGGACAATTCTCATAAATTCCGTTTGCTACATGAACTAAGGTATCTAAGCCAACCACATCAACAGTTCTAAATGTTGCAGATTTTGGTCTACCAATAACTGGTCCGGTTAATTTATCTACTTCTTCAACTGTTAATCCAAGTTCTTTTACTTGGTGGAACAAACTCATAATACCGAAAATTCCAACTCTATTTCCAATAAATGCAGGTGTGTCTTTTGCTAAAACCGAAGTTTTCCCTAAGAATTTTTCACCATACATCATTAAAAAGTCTGTAACTTCTTGTTTACAATCTGGACCTGGAACTACTTCAAAAAGTTTTAAATAGCGAACAGGATTAAAAAAGTGAGTTACAGCAAAGTGCTGTTTAAAATCATCACTTCTGCCTTCATTCATAAATTTAATTGGAATACCTGAAGTATTTGAAGAAACTAGTGTACCTGGTGTACGATGTTTCTCTATTGATTCAAAAACTAGTTGTTTAATATCAAGACGTTCAACAACTACTTCAATAATCCAATCAACATTCTTAATTTTTGAAATATCATCTTCTAAATTTCCGGTAGTAATTCTACTAGCAAATTTTTGGTTGTAAATAGGTGATGGTTTTGATTTTAATGAAGTTTTTAAGCTATCATTAACCAATCTGTTACGTACTATACTATCTTCAAGTGTAAGTCCTTTTGCTTTTTCTATGGCATTTAATTCTCGAGGAATAATATCGAGTAGCAAAACTTCTACACCAATATTTGCAAAATGACAAGCAATGCCTGATCCCATAATACCGGAGCCAATGACTGCTACTTTTTTTATTGGTCTTTTCATTGTTTACTGGTTTTTATATTTTTATTTGTTGGTTCAGTTTAAAAAATCTTTTTATTTGTTATTAAATTGTTTATAGTTTCTGTGACTTCAAAAAAGTTTTTTATTTTTTCTTCTGAAATATGTTTTTTAACTGTTTCATTGAATTGAGTTACATGTTGTTTAGAAATATTTCGTTTTTCTAAACCAAAATCAGTAAGTTTAATTAGAACACCTCGTCCATCATCTGGATTTTTTTCTCTATAAATAAACCCTTTTTCTTCCATATTTTTTAAAATACGTGAAAAACTTGTAGGTTCCATTCCCATTAGTGGACCGAGTGATGTAGATGGAGTTCCATGTTTTTTATCAACTTTTAATAAAACAAAAGCCATAGCCATAGTGCTTTCGTGTTTGGAGGCTTGTTCATTATACATTTTAGCAACTGCCAACCAAGTAGCTCTAAGTGCATGATCTATTGTTTTTTCTTTTTGCATTGTTCAAATATATAAAAAAATACTATGCGTGCATAATAAATTTTAAAAAAATATTTTGTGTAACGATTTTACTTGTTTTATTTAAAAAAAAAGAATAAGTTTAAAAATAATAAACACAAACTTAAATTATGGGAGCAAAAGAACTTATAGGGAAAATAATTAAACAAGAAAATATTGATACAATAGATGTAAATAAAATTCCTAAAACTTTTGTAATTAATGTTCCTGACCCTTATAAATCTTATTATAGCAGGTTTACGGATATTGATAAACCAGTAGCTGTAATTTTTGTTACGAAATCAATTAATTCATTTGAAAAAATTTTACGTGTAACAAAAAAAATTAATGATACCTATAATTTGGAATTAGAGGGTGCAAAATGTGAAGTGACAATAAAATCTAGAAAGTTGAATGGAGTTAGAGTAAGAGGAATGAATAGGTTTACTGATGTAGCTCAAGTTCAACAATATTATCATGATGAGGGCTTTGGGTTTGTAAAAAGTGAAAAATTTAGCGATACTGAAGCTGTAATTCGAATTAATAGGTTTTTTGAAATAGAAGAATTAGACAAAGGTATTTATAAATCTATTATAGAAGATGGCGTATTTTATGTTGAGTTACCAAAATTTATCAGCTGGGAAGAATTTAAAAGAATTACTATAGAAGTAAAAAATAATATGACAGATCGTAGTTTTGATATTGCAAAAGGAATTTTATATGTGAATGGAGGAATTACAGAAATTGTTCGTGTGGTAAAACCAAAAGCTACTATTGATTTACTAAAAACAATACAGCAAAAATATATTGATAGGTTATAATAATTTTAGTAAAAGTTTAACCGAATTCTAATAAATTAAAATTATTTTCGTTCCTTGAATCAAAATCTAAAGAATGAAAAATATTTTAACAGTTGATAATGTTTGTAAAAATTATGGAAATTTTACAGCATTAAATAACGTTTCTATTTCAGTACCTGAAGGAAGTGTGTTTGGATTATTAGGTCCAAATGGTGCTGGTAAAACATCTCTAATTAGAATTATAAATCAAATTACATTACCAGATAGCGGAACCATTTATTTAGATGGTGAACCATTGCAACCACATCATATTCAGAATATTGGATACTTACCTGAAGAACGTGGATTATATAAAAGCATGAAAGTTGGTGAACAGGCATTATATTTAGCACAGCTAAAAGGAATGTCTAAAGCTGAAGCAAAAAAGAAATTGCATTATTGGTTTGAAAAATTTGAAATTACCGATTGGTGGAATAAAAAAATTCAAGAATTATCAAAGGGAATGGCTCAAAAAGTACAATTTATTGTAACAGTGATGCACGAACCAAAATTATTAATTTTTGATGAACCCTTTAGTGGTTTTGATCCTATTAACGCAAATTTAATCAAAGATGAAATATTAAAACTTAGAGACAACGGTGCTAGTATTATTTTTTCTACACACAGAATGGAATCAGTAGAAGAATTATGCGATCATATTGCATTAATCAACAAATCGAACAAAATATTAGATGGTAAATTAAATGATATTAAACAAGAATATAGAACTAATCAGTTTGAAGTAGGACTGTTAAGTAATCAAAAAGAGAAACTTTTTGAGGATATAAATTCTAAATTTAATGTGGAAAATTCAAAATCACCGTCATTTAATAATGATTTACGTCTTTTAATAAGTTTAAAAAAAGGAGAGACTTCAACAGAAATGATTCAGTTTTTAAATAATAAAGCTCAAATTACACATTTCACAGAAGTTATTCCAAGCGTAAATGATATCTTTCTAAAATCAGTAGCTAACAATGGATAAATTAAAATTAATTATTAAGAGAGAGTTTTTAGCAAAGGTTAAAAACAAATCATTTATCATATTAACATTGCTAAGTCCGTTATTAATGGTTGGACTTTTTTCATTAATAATTTTTCTAAATGAAAAAAACAGCGAAGAAATAAGAAAGGTAGCTTTTGTAGATGAATCTGAAAAATTGACAGCAGTTTTTGAAGATTCTGAAACAACAAAATATGTGAATTTGACAGCGTTGGGGTTGGAAGTTGCGAAAAATAAAACTAAAGAATTCTATTATGGTTTAATTTATATCCCAAAAAATGATAGCTTAATAAACCTTTCAAAAGGAATTCAATTCTATTCAGAAGATGCACCTAGTTTATCTTTATTATCAGGGATTGAGGGTAGAATAGAAAAGAAAATTAGAAATCTTAAAATAGAACAACTTCATGTAGATGTTGATAAAATAAAGGCAACAGAAACAACTGTAGATATAGCATCTGAAAATTTCTCAGGTGAAAAGTCATCTAAAATTGGAAGTATGTTGCGAATGGCTGCTGGTGGTGGTTTTGGGTATTTAATTTTTATGTTCATTATTATTTATGGCACATCGGTAATGCGAAGTGTAATTGAAGAAAAAACAAGTAGAATTATTGAGGTCATAATTTCATCAGTAAAACCATTTCAATTAATGTTGGGTAAAATAATTGGGAATGCTTTAGCGGGTATTTTACAATTTATTATTTGGATGATTTCAGCCGGTTTGTTAATGTTTGTAATTACATCTATTTTTGGGATAGAAGCAGCTAGTTCAAGTACAAGTATTGGGCAAATGAACCCTGAAATAGTTCAACAAGTTCAACAA
>NZ_JASFZF010000124.1:0-12982 GCF_046055765.1 Lutibacter sp.
TGATGAAATATTAAAAGTAAATATTCCCACTGGTATTCCTTTAGTTTATGAATTAAATGAAAATTTTAAAGTTAAAGCTAAATATTATCTTGGAAATGACGATGAAATTAATAAAGCTATGAACTCGGTTGTAAATCAAGGTAAATCATCTAAATAAAATCATACTATGGTTAACCCATTGTGTATTATGATAAAATTTCGTCAATTTCTTTAGATTAATATACTGATAAAATTAACTAATATAAATTGAGTTTATAAAACATATTTTTTTAGATTTTATAGTTTAGTTTCCTTATTTTTTTTCGTAAATTTCAACATAAATCATTTCTATGAAAATATTCCATATTAGTGCTGAATGTTATCCAATAGCAAAGGTTGGAGGTCTTGCTGATGTAGTAGGTTCTTTGCCTAAATATCAAAATAAAAAAGGCGCTATTTCTCAGGTAATTATGCCTTTTTATAATAATAGTTTTAATACTAAAAATAAATTTTTAACAGTTTATGCATCAAAACTTGAGTTAGGAACAACTAGTTTTAATTTTAGAATTCTTAAGCTTGATAAAAGAAATGTTGGATTTGATTTATTTGCGGTAGACATTCCTGAACTTTTGTTTGATAACTATGTGTATTCTGAAGATGATACAGAACGCTTTTTAGCTTTTCAAATTGCAGTTTTAAATTGGATGTTAACTTGGAAAGAAAAGCCTTCAATACTACATTGCCACGATCATCATACTGGTTTAATGCCATTTATGATGACACAATGTTATAATTATGAAATTTTATCAAATATACCTACAGTATTAACAATTCATAATGCACAATATCAAGGATGGTTTTCACATGATAAAGTAGATTTAATTCCTAAATTTAATTTTGATAATGTTGGTTTATTAGATTGGAATGGCTCAATAAATCCACTGGCGGCCGCTATAAAATGTGCTTGGAGAGTTACTACTGTTTCTCCAAGTTATATGGAAGAATTAAAGGATTCAGCAAATGGATTAGAAAATTTATTAAGAAGTGAAAGAGCTAAATGTTTTGGTATTTTAAACGGAATTGATTTAGATGTTTGGAATCCTGAGACTGACACTTATATTGAAAAAAAATATAAAATTAGCTCAGTACAATCTGGGCGAAAAGGTAATAAAAAATGGTTGTGTACTAAATTTAATTTAGATATTGAAAAACCATTGTTTGCTTTTATAGGAAGATTAGTAGGAGAAAAAGGTGCCGATTTATTTCCTGAATTATTTAAAACTGTACTTCAAAAAAATAATATTTCAATACTATTATTAGGATCAGGAAATAAAGAAACAGAGCATGAATTGAATAAATTAAAGGAACAATTTAAAGGTTCATATAATGCTTTTATTGGTTATGATGAAAAGCTATCTCATATTATTTATGCGGGTGCAGATTTTTTATTAATGCCCTCAAGAGTTGAGCCTTGCGGATTAAATCAACTATATGCTTTAAGATATGGAACAATTCCAATTGTTAGAAGTATTGGAGGCTTAAAAGATACTGTGATTGATATTTCGGAAGAAAATGGTTTTGGAATTTGTCATAAAAATACTTCGGTTGATGATATGGCTAAAGCTATAGAAAGAGGAAACAATTTATTCAATAGCCAATTACAATTTAAAAAAATAAGAAAACAAATTATGAAAATAGACCATTCCTGGGATGCGTCTGCAGAGACATATATAAATTTATACAAATCTTTAAAATCTTAGCAAATGATAGGTAAAAAAGTACTCGGAATAATATTAGGAGGTGGACAAGGGTCAAGATTATTTCCATTAACTGAATCTCGATCTAAACCAGCAGTTCCAATTGCAGGGAAATATAGATTGGTGGATATTCCAATTTCAAATTGTATCAACTCAAATATTAAAAGAATGTTTGTTTTAACGCAATTTAACTCTGCATCTTTAAATCGTCATATTAAAACAACGTATCATTTTAGTTTTTTCAGTTCTGCTTTTGTTGATGTATTAGCTGCTGAACAAACTCCTGGAAATAGTAAATGGTTTCAAGGAACAGCAGATGCTGTTAGACAAAGTATGCATCATTTTTTAAGACATGATTTTGAGTATGCTTTAATTTTATCGGGTGACCAGTTATACCAAATGGATTTTGAAGAAATGGTTGAAAAACACGTTAAAAGTAAAGCTGCAATTTCCATTGCAACGATTCCAGTTAATGCTAAAGATGCTACTTCATTTGGAATATTAAAAACAAATGATAAAAATAGAATCACTTCTTTTATTGAAAAACCAACTGCAGAATTACTTCCAGATTGGACCTCAGAAGTAAGTAATGAAATGAAATCTGAAGGTAGAAATTATTTAGCTTCTATGGGAATTTATATTTTTAATAAAGAGTTGTTGGTTAAATTGATGAATAATCCTGAGACTAATGATTTTGGAAAAGAAATTATTCCACAAGCAATTGAAAGTCATAAAGTTGTAAGTTATCAATTTGAAGGTTATTGGACTGATATTGGTAATATTGAGTCATTTTTTGAAGCTAATCTTGGTTTAAGTGACGATTTCCCAAAATTTGATTTGTATAGTAAGCAAAAACGTATTTATACCCATGCAAGAATGTTGCCTACAACTAAAATTTCAGGTACAACTTTAAATAAAACAGTATTTGCTGATGGATGTATTATAAATGCAGGAAAAATTGAACATTCTATTATTGGAGTTCGTTCTAGAATTGATCAGGAATCAACAGTAATAAATACCTATATGATGGGAAGCGATTATTATCAGCCATTGGAAGATATTTTAAATGAGAATATTGTATCTATGGGAATAGGAAAAAGATGTTTTGTTAAAAATGCTATTTTAGATAAAAATAGTTGTATTGGTGATGATGTTAGAATTAATGGAGGTAAGCATTTAGACGATACTGAAAATGATTTGTATGTTGTTAGAGATGGAATTATTGTAATTAAAAAAGGAGCTATTATTCCTAATGGATTTAATATATGATAAAAGTTAAAACATATAGTTTATTTACTGATTTTGATATAGATTTATTTAAAGCAGGAAAACATTACAAACTGTATGAAAAATTTGGAGCTCACTTAATAACTGTTGACGGAGTTAAAGGAACTTATTTTGCTGTTTGGGCACCAAGTGCAAAACAAGTTTCGGTAATTGGAGATTTTAACCATTGGGTTGATGGAGAATTAAAGCTAAATGTTCGTTGGGATTCTTCTGGAATATGGGAAGGTTTTATTCCATTGGTTGATAAAGGAATGGCCTATAAATATAAAATCCATTCAAATAATAATGGATATATTTCAGAAAAGTCTGATCCTTACGCTCGAAGATATGAGCACCCGCCTAAAACAGCTTCCATAGTGTGGGAAGATAATTATAAATGGAAAGATAAAAGTTGGCTTAAAACGCGTAAAAGTCATAACGCTTTAGAAGCTCCATATTCAGTTTATGAAGTACATTTAGGTTCTTGGAAAAGACATGTTGAAGAAGATCGTTACTTATCTTATTTTGAATTAGCAAAGGAATTGGTAAATTATGTGGTAGAAATGAATTTTACACATGTTGAGTTTATGCCAATTATGGAATACCCCTATAATCCATCTTGGGGATATCAAATAACGGGTTATTTTGCTCCAACTTCACGCTTTGGATATCCTGAAGAATTTAAATATTTAGTTGATAAATTACACGAAAAGGGTATTGGAATAATATTAGATTGGGTTCCTTCTCATTTTCCTGAAGATGCACATGGATTAGGATATTTTGATGGTTCTAATTTGTATGAACATCCTGATAAAAGAAAGGGCTACCATCAAGATTGGAAAAGTTTAATTTTTAATTATGAGCGTAATGAAGTACGTTCATTTTTAATAAGTAATGCATTATTTTGGTTAGATAAATACCATGTAGATGGCTTAAGAGTTGATGCTGTAGCATCAATGTTATTTTTAGATTACTCACGTGAAGAAGGTGAATGGGAACCAAATATTTTTGGAGGTAATGAAAACTTAGAAGCAGCTTCATTTTTAAGAGAATTAAATGAAGAAGTGTATAAATCGTTCCCAGATGTTCAAACAATTGCTGAAGAATCTACAGCTTTCCCAATGGTTTCAAAACCAACTTCAATGGGTGGTTTAGGATTTGGAATGAAATGGATGATGGGTTGGATGCATGATACTTTAGATTATTTTAAGAAAGATCCAATTTATAGAAAGCATCACCAAAACGAGATTACATTTAGTTTAACGTATGCTTTTACTGAAAATTTTATGTTACCACTTTCTCATGATGAAGTTGTTTATGGGAAAAAATCTATTTTAGGTCGTATGCCAGGCGATGAATGGCAACGATTTGCAAATCTTAGATTATTGTATGGCTTTATGTTTACACATCCAGGGGCAAAATTACTCTTTATGGGTAGCGAGTTCGGTCAATATGAAGAATGGAATTTTGAAAAGAGTTTAGATTGGAACTTGTTAGATTTTGAACCACACCAACAAACAAAAAAATATTTTGCAGCGTTAAATAAGTTATATAAATCCACACCAGCACTTTATGAAAAAGGATTTAGTCATGATGGTTTTGAATGGATAAGTTATGATGATGTTGAAAATTCGGTTATTTCCTTCATTAGAAAAGGGAAAGATGAAAAAAATGATATAATTGTAGTTTGTAATTTAACACCAAACACATTAAAAAATTATAAGATAGGAGCTCATAAGAAAGGAACATTAAAAGAAATATTTAATAGTGATTCAAAAGAATTTGGGGGAAGTGGAATTCTAAATTTAAAACAAATTACCATTAAAAAACAACATTGGAATGACAAAGAATATTCAGCTGAGTTAATTTTACCACCATTAGGAATATCTATCCTTCAATTAAAATAAAGGATTTAAAAAGCATCAATTTTTTTACGGTAAACAATGATTGTAAATTTATTAATTTTAGTAGGTTTGCATTTCGTTTTAAAAACGATAGTTTATGATTTTAAATACTGAATTAGAATATAAAGGAAATTTATTTCCTTCAAAAATAATATCTTATAAAAAGGATGTAGATACATTATATTTTACAAGCGATAATGGTGTGGTTTTACAGGTGACTGTTGAGCGTGACAGTGTTTTACGCTTTAGATTTACGACAACATCAATTTTTGAAAACGATTTCTCATATGCAATTTCCCAGTATGCAAGTAAAGGATTTAATAAACTTGAGGTCTCTGAAGATGATGAAAATTATATATTAACAACGTCGAAATTAATTTGTCATATATCAAAATTAGATATGCGAACTTCAATTTTTGATGCTAAAGATAAAACATTAATTAGTCAGGATGAATTGGGTTTTCACTGGGAGGAAAGCCACGAGTATGGTGGAGATATTGTTAAAATGTCAAAATCTACTTTTGATGGTGAAAGTTATTATGGATTGGGTGATAAACCAGTTCAAAATAATTTAAAAGGGAAGCGTTTTGAGAATTGGGTAACAGATTCATATGCATTTGGAAGAACTACAGATCCTATTTATAAAACGATTCCATTTTTTATAGGCTTGCACCACAAAAAAGCTTACGGTATATTTTTTGATAATACATTTCGTTCCTTTTTTGATTTTTGTCACGAACGTAGAAATATTGCAAGTTTTTGGGCACAAGGAGGGGAAATGAATTATTATTTTATTTATGGACCTAATATGTCTGATGTGGTTTCTAACTATACAGATTTAACTGGAAAGCTTCAAAATCTTCCTCCACTTTGGGCTTTAGGTTATCATCAATGTAAATGGAGTTATTACCCAGAATCTAAAGTTAAAGAGGTTACTAAAAAATTTAGAGAGCTGAAAATTCCTTGCGATGCAATTTATTTAGACATCGACTATATGGATGGTTTTAGATGTTTTACTTGGAATAAAGAGTACTTTCCAGATCCAAAAAGAATGGTAAAAGAATTAGCTGAGGATGGTTTTAAAACTATTGTTATTATTGATCCAGGAATTAAAATTGATAAGGATTATAGTGTTTACCAAGAAGGGTTAGAAAAAGATTATTTTTGTAAAAGAGCAGATGGGCCATATATGAAAGGTAAAGTTTGGCCTGGAGAATGCTATTTTCCAGACTTTACAAATCCTGAAGTTAGAGAATGGTGGTCAAATCTTTTTAAAGAATTAATTGAAGATATTGGAGTAAAAGGTGTTTGGAATGATATGAATGAGCCTGCAGTAATGGATGTGCCAGGAAAAACATTTCCAAATGATGTGCGCCATAATTATGATGGAAATCATAGTAGCCATAGAAAAGCTCATAATGTATATGGAATGCAAATGGCAAGAGCCACTTACCATGGTTTAAAAAAATTCTCATATCCTAAAAGACCATTTGTAATTACAAGATCAGCGTATAGTGGTACTCAACGTTATACATCAACTTGGACAGGTGATAATGTTGCATCTTGGGAACATTTATCCATTGCCAATGCTCAAGCACAAAGAATGTGTATGTCTGGTTTTTCTTTTGTTGGATCAGATATTGGTGGTTTTGCAGAACAACCCAATGGAGAATTATTTACACGTTGGATTCAATTAGGAGTTTTTCATCCATTTTGCAGAACACACTCTTCTGGTGATCATGGAGATCAAGAACCCTATGCTTTTGATAGTAATGTAACCAATATTGTAAGAAAATTTATAGAAATTAGATACCAACTTTTACCATATTTATATACCGCATTTTGGAGGTATGCTAATGAAGGTATACCAATTTTAAAGTCGCTAGTTTTATTTGATCAACAAGATTCTCACACACATTATAGAAATGATGAATTTATTTTTGGCGAAAAAATATTGGTGTGTCCAATTTTAGAACCAAATGCTAAAGGAAGAAGAATGTATTTTCCAAGAGGAAATTGGTTCAGTTTTTGGGATGATGAATTAGTTAAAGGAGGTGAAGAAAAATGGGTAGATGCAGATATAGATAGTCTTCCGATTTATATTAAAGAAGGTGCAATTATACCAAAATATCCTGTTCAGCAGTATGTAGGCGAAAAAACTATTGACGAATTGAAGTTGGATGTGTATTATAAACTTGGAAAAGAAAAATCTCAAGTTTATGAAGACGCTCATGATGGTTACGATTATAAAAAGGGTAGGTATAGTTTAAGAAACTTTACATTTGTTGGAAAAAAAGACGCTGTTATAATTCAGCAATATAAATCAGGTAAATTTATTACTGAATACGATACGTTTCAACTTAATTTACACGGTTTACCATTTAAAATAGAAAAAATTATGGTAGATAGCGAAGAATTTGATATGAAAAAATTAATAATTAAAGACAATACGCTAATTGTTAGTAAAGAATTTACGGATATAAAAATCCTAGGAAAAAAATAATAAGCGTATTAAATTTTCTAAAAACAAAAACTCCTCACTTCGAGGAGTTTTTTATGATTAAAAGTAGAATTTATAGTAATAACCTGAGTTTGACATAAAGACTTCTGATTATTAGTCATTTATAAATTCTATAGTAAAAATGGGTGTCATTCCTGCGAAGGCAGGAATCTAAACGCATCCTATTTATGGATTCCTGCCTTCCTTTAGATTAGCAAAACAACTATAAACGCACTAATTCAACAATTTGTATTATTTTACTTATATCGAACTCTCGTTACTAGTTTCTAAAAAATACGATTGGAATTTTAAGCACCGTACTTATGGCATTTCCATTTTTAAATGCGGGTTTCCAACTGGGCATATTAGCAACAACTCTTTTAGCTTCTTTATTAAGAATTTTATTAACACCTTTAACAATCTTTACATCAGATATTGCACCATTTTTTTCAACTTTGAAGCAAACAATAACTTTTCCTCTAGAACTTGAAGTTCTTGAATTTCTTGGGTACTTAATGTTTTTTGTTAAATAGTTAGCTAAACCTTTATTTCCTCCAGGGAATTCAGGTTGAGAATTAATTATTTTTGAAGTTGCTGGTAGTTCGATAGTTGCTAATTCTGCAATATTTTCTGTGTAAGCTAATGCATTCTGTGCATTAATTTGCACTGTTAAAAAAACAAAAATTATTAGAATTAAAGTAGTTTTCATTATAATTTTATTTAATAATTATTCCATTGATTTGGTTTAATTATGTTGTGTAAATTATCTACTACAAATTTCGTTATTAACGGTATTACCTAATATGACAAATGTCATATTACTGTAATTTACATTATTATTAAAGTTTTTAATTTTTAATTAAAAAGAAAACCCGTAATGAATAATTTCATTACGGGTTTTCTATGTAAAACTTATGTTTCTTACAGAATTATAAGTTTATTTTAGTACAAAGTTTAATCTTGCAAACAAGAAACGACCACCAACACCAAATTGTTGTGCTCTTCTTGACCAGTCAAAACGACCTGAACTTCTGTTAGTACCACCATCAGAAAATTCTATAGCAGCTCTATCTGGTTCAATATCAAATAAGTTGTTTGCACCAACAGTAATTGTGGTGCTTTCAGATACTTTATAACCAAAAGATAAGTCAGTAACTACTTTAGTTCCAAAAACTTGTTGTCTATCTAAATCAGTTGTAGCTTCAGTAACTTCACCAAAATAAACGTTTCTTAAGAAAATATTAAACTTATCAGTAGTTAAACTATGAGATAAGTTAATTTTAGTACCAGGTACGGCTTCTTCTAAATAAACTCTACTACTTTCATCAAAATAAGTATCAACTTTACCTGCGTCAATTAAAACTTGAGAGGCATGAATATTACCAACTCTATTAGTTTTAGAGAAGGTTGCAGCCAAATCAGTTTTTAATTTTGCATTATCTCCTAACATAGCATCATGTGTAATTACGATATCTAATCCTCTAGATTCAGTATCAATTGCATTAGCAAAGAAAGCGGCAGCACCAGCATTTGCTTGAGCTAATAAGTTATCCAATTCAGTCCCTGTTCCAGGTCCTGAGAATCTACCAGTATAAATTACTCTATCATCAATACCAACCCAGTAACCATCAACTGTTAAAGTTATATGAGCTTCAGGCATTTTAGAAGTAAATCCAGCACTTATACTTCTAGAAGTTTCTTCTTTTAATTGAGGAATTCCTAATAATTTAGCAGCTCTACTATCATTAGAAAATGTTCCAACTTCTATTGGATTACCATCTTGATCAAAAATTGTAGATGTTGAGTTAAAGTTTAATTGGTGTAAAGAAGGTGCTCTAAAACCTGTGTTAAAGGCAGCTCTAATATTGGTATTTTCACCAGCTTTAATTCTAGTAGCAATTTTAATATTTGTTGTAGAACCAAAATCAGAATAATCTTCATAACGCACAGCTCCACTTAATAAAAAGCTTTCAGTAATATCTGCTTCTACATCTAAATAACCAGCAACACTACTTCTACCACGAGATAATTCGTTTGCAGGGCTAAATCCAGGGAATACTTGAGACCCACCTGGTCTTGCTCTATCAAAGAAATCAACTGAAGGATCTTGGCTTGGTGTTGTAATAACTTGGCCATCTGCAGTAAATTGTGCATAAGAACCAAGTTCACCAGCATAAATTTCATAAGTTTCCACACGATATTCAGCACCAAAAGCTACATTTACACCTGACATTGAGTCTTCGTAAAATTTGCTAATATCTAAATTAGTCGTGTTTTGTGCGAATGAGAATCCACCAGCATCAAAAGTTGTTGGAGATGCACCTTGCATAGACGCATTAAATGTATTCCCAATAGTGTATAAAAATTCGTTTTTACCATAAGAATTACTAAAATCTATATCCCAATCAGATACTTTACCTTTAATACCCACAGCAAATGACTTATCAGTAATTGTTGAGTTAATTTCAGGTAAAAAACCATTGATATAAGCAGGAGTATAGGTTCTATTTTGACTAGGTAATCTGTAAAAACCTGCAGAATTACCTTTTCTTGAACTTAAACCAACAAAAGAGTATAATTCAGTTCCATCATCATTTAATGGTAAAGATAAGTTGGCAAAGAAACGACCACCACGTAAACCAGATTGACCAACTCTCATATTATAATCACTTCTAACTTGATTACGTGCTGTTAATTCAGCAGTTGTATTGTCAGCAATTAAAATATCTTGTAATTCAGACTTTGTTGCTCCCAAGTCTAATCCAAAACCAGCTTGATTACCATATTGAATAACATCACTTACATCGTTATCTAATAAATTTGTAATATCATAACCTGCATCATTTGCAATTCTTTCAATAGTATTGTATTTATTAAAAATACCACCTTCAAACTCTTTCATTCTACTGTAAGGATCTCTTACATCAAAATCTCCTGTAAAATTTAAGAAACCACCTTTATCTCCTAATTGTAAACCGTAGTTTGCACTTACGTTAGTTGTTTGTCCATCGTTACCACCAGTTTGGTCGTTAGAGTTTTTAGAGTAATAAGCACCTGTAGTAACATTCAATGTTAACTCATTAGTACTTCTTTTTAATACAATGTTTATAACACCAGCAATGGCATCTGAACCATATTGTGCAGCTGCACCATCACGTAAAACTTCAATACGCTCAATAGCAGCAGCAGGTATAGCATTTAAATCTGTACCAACACTACCACGACCAAAAGTTCCATTTACATTTACTAGTGAAGAATTATGTCTTCTTTTCCCATTGATTAATACCAATACTTGATCTGGACCTAAACCTCTTAAAGAAGCAGGGTCAATGTGGTCAGTACCATCAGAAATTGTTTGAGTGTTAGATGTAAAAGAAGGCGCTACATAATTTAAAATTTGATTTAAATTTACTTGTGGACCAGCTGTAATTAATTCAGTTATATCAATAATGTCTACAGGTACTGCAGTATCAACAGCTGTTCTGTTTGGATTTCTAGATCCAATTACAACAACTTCATTTAAAGAAACACCAGAAACAAGAACAACATTAAAAACTTTTGTTCCATCCATTTGTAATTTCTTGTCATTAAACCCTACATAAGAAAATATAAGGTTTTCACTTGACTCAACTTTAATGATATATTTACCATCAAAATCAGTAGTAGTTCCTCTCGAAGTTCCTTCGATAGTAACAGAAACTCCAGGTAGAGGCTGATTATCAGCATCTGTAACCGTTCCTGAAACTTGATACGATTGTGCAAAAATTGCCATCGTGAATAGCGAAAAAATCGCTAATAAAAAATGTTTTTTTGAATTCATGTACTTTGATTTATGTTAATTAATTTTGGCAATTTATAACAAATATTTAACATTTTAAAGATAAAATGGTATCAATTATTACATATAAAGTATAATATATTAAAAATAGTGTAAAATCATTTACTATTATTTTAACATAATTTCACGGTATATAAGGTATATTTTTTTTTATTTTTGCTTGTAAGAAAATAAGGAATAATTCAACTAAGTAGGTAAATTAATATAATTATGAATAAATTATTATCAAAAAAAAATATATCAAATATTTTATTTGTTTGTGTCATTGTTTTAATGTTATATCCACCAACGAGAGAGTGGGGTATGAGACAAATTGCATTTTCCCCATCTGTAAAAAGTAATGATAATGCTGAAGTTATTAGCACTTACAATTGGGAGCTTAAAGGATTAAATTCAACCAGTATAAATTTTAGTGAATATAAAAATGAGGTTGTTTTTGTTAATTTTTGGGCAACTTGGTGTCCACCTTGTAGAGCCGAACTTCCTATGATTCAAAAATTATATAATGATTATAAGGATACGGTTAAATTTGTATTTCTTACAAATGAAGATTGGACAAAGGTTGATACATTTTTTAAGGATAAAGGATACGATTTACCTGTTTACAATTCTTTAAGTATGCCCCCCCCAATTTTTACAAAGACTAATAGCATACCGGCGAGTTATTTAATAGATAGAAAGGGGCGTATTTTAATTTCTAAAACTGGTGCAGCTAACTGGAATAGTACTAAAGTTAGAAAATTACTTGATGATTTAATTTCAAAATAAAACCTTTAGAATTTTGAAATTCTAAAGGTTTAAACAAAAATTTTCATCATTAGTTTTTTAGGTTTGAAGGCTTTTAAAATCCGTATCTTCTATATTTACTCCATTGTAATCTTTTTGTGTTTTCAAAGTTTATAAATACTACTCTTTTCTTGTTTTCTTGCGGAATGTTTAAATTTAAAGTTGTCATAATAAATTGTTTTTAATTTGTTAGTTTCTATTTAAATGACGTTTAATGATATACTTTGTTACACTATTATGTAATGCAAGGTACTATATTAACAAATATTTAACTAAAGAGCTAAAATTAACGGCGTTTTTATTAAAAGTAAGTGGACTAATACTAAGTAAAAGGTTATATTTCGTCTAAAACTTTAAGAATAATAGAGCAACCTTCAGTAATCTCTTTGTTTGAAATTGTAAGTGGAGGAGTAATACGAATAGCTTTCCCTTCAAATAATAACCAAAATAGCAATAACCCTTTGTCAATGCATTTTAAAATTATTTTTGAAGCAATTGTATTAGATTCAACCATTACTGCTAACATTAATCCTTTTCCTCTAATTTCAGAAATTAAAGGATGAATTAATAACGTTCTAATTAATGCCTCTTTCTGAAGAGTTTGATTGATAAGGTTTGATTTTAATAATTCTATTAAAGTAGCATTTGCTGCTGCTGCAATTACCGGATGACCGCCAAAAGTTGTGATATGACCTAATTTTGGATGATTTTTGAAGCAACTCATTATTTCATTTGATGAAATAAAAGCTCCAATAGGCATTCCGCCACCTAAACCTTTTCCTGCTATTATAATGTGTGGTATCACATTATAATTTTCAAAACCAAAAAGCTTTCCTGTTCGCCCAATTCCAGTTTGAATTTCATCTAAAATTAGTAATGCACCAACTTCATCACATTTATTTTTAACATTTTTTAGATAATTGTTTTTAGGTTCAATAAAACCAGCTCCTCC
>NZ_JASFZF010000125.1:0-24761 GCF_046055765.1 Lutibacter sp.
TTAATGACAACAGTTCATGCTGCAACAGCAACACAATTTACAGTTGATGGTCCTTCAAAAAAAGATTTTAGACTTGGTCGTGCATCTTTAAATAACATTGTACCTGCATCTACAGGAGCTGCAAAAGCAGTAGGAAAAGTAATTCCTGAATTAAACGGTAAATTAACAGGTATGGCTTTTAGAGTACCAACGGTTGATGTATCGGTAGTTGATTTAACGTGTCGTTTAGAAAAAGGAGCTTCTTTTGAAGAAGTAAAAGCAGCAATGAAAGATGCTTCAGAAAACGAATTAAAAGGTGTTTTAGGTTATACTGATGAAGGTGTTGTTTCTCAAGATTTTGTGTCTGAACCAAGAACTAGTGTATTTGATGCAAATGCAAGTATTGGTTTAAATGATAACTTTGTAAAAATAGTATCTTGGTATGATAATGAATTTGGTTATTCAACTAAATTAATAGATTTAGCAGAGTATATTTATTCAATTAAATAATACAACTAATTTCTAAAAAATGATTCTAATAGCTGATGGAGGTTCTACTAAAGCTGATTGGATTTTACTTGATAGTTTAGGCAAAGTTGTGCTTAAAACAAGAACAGAAGGACTAAACCCGGCTGTTTTTCCAGGTGATTTACTTAAAAAGCGAGTGGAAGAAAATAAGGATTTTCAATTTTATAAAAATAAAATTGAGGAAGTTTATTTTTACGGAGCTGGTTGTGGTACTAAAAAGCCTACCGCTCTGCTAAAATCAATACTAGAATCATTTTTTATAAAAGCAACAGTTGTGGTTAAAGAAGATACGTATGCCGCAACCTATGCTGTTACTACTAAGCCAGGAATTGTTTGTATCTTAGGAACAGGATCTAATAGTAGTTATTTCGACGGGAAAAATATTATTAATGGAGTTCCTTCATTAGGATATATTTTAATGGATGAAGCTAGTGGTAATTATTTTGGGAAAAGATTAATTAGAGACTACTATTATAAAAGAATGCCAAAAAGATATTTAAAGAAATTTGAAGATCAATTTGATGTAGATCCAGATGTAATAAAACGAAATGTTTATAAAGAAAATAATCCTAATACGTATTTAGCTCATTTTGCTGAATTTATTTTTAGAAATGATAGAAATGCTTACTCGGATAAAGTTCTTGAAAAAGGAATTAATGTTTTCTTTAAAACTAGAATACTAACGTATCCACAAATTAAAAATGTACCTGTACATTTTGTGGGGTCTATTGCTTTTTTTGCTAAAGATATAATTGAAAAAGTGGCAAAAAAATACGATGTTGAGCTAGGTAGTATTGTTCGCAGACCAATTGATGGATTAATTGAGTACCATAGAAGAAAAATAAATTTAGAAAAGATCTAATACGCGTTCTAAAGCCATACCCCTAGATCCTTTAATTAGAATAGTGGTATTATCTATTTTAAAATATTTATTTGAAGTTTGAAATGCTTCAAAACTATTATAAACAAAGGCCTTTTTTACAGAAGTTGTAGAAAATGCTTTTCCAATTAAATAAACCTTCTTAAAATTAAATGATATCGCTAAGTCGGCAATTTTTTGATGCTCTTTTTCACTATCGTTTCCTAATTCAAACATATCACCTAAAAACACTATTTTATTGTCACCTTTTAGTTGGTTAAAGTTTTCAAGTGCTGCTAACATACTGCTAGGATTCGCATTGTAAGCGTCTAAAATTATTTTAGCACTTCCTTTTTCTATAATTTGTGAACGGTTATTTGTTGGAATATAATTTTCAATTGCATTTTTAATGCTTTCTTTAGAAATTTTAAAATAATTACCAATAGCAATTGCAGCTGCGATGTTATTATAATTATATTTTCCAATTAAATTACTTTCAATAATTGTATTTTTAAATTGTGTTTTCACAAAAGGATTGGCTTCAATAAACTGAATTATATTTTTATTAAAAGTAATAGATTTAGTTCTAGTGGCTTGTTTTAACTGAATTTTATCATCTTCATTTAAAAAAGCTATCCCTTTAGTGTTTCTTAAAAAATTATATAATTCGGACTTTCCTTCAATAATACCTTCAACACTTCCAAAACCTTCTAAATGTGCTTTACCAAAATTTGTAATATATCCATAATTGGGCTCACAAATAGCACATAAAAATTCTATTTCTTTTAAATGATTTGCACCCATTTCTACAACTCCAATTTCGGTTTTAGGTGTCATAGATAAAAGCGTAAGTGGTACACCAATATGATTGTTTAAATTACCAATGGTGGCTGTAGTATTATATTTTTGACTTAGAATACTGTTAATTAATTCTTTTGTGGTTGTTTTACCATTACTACCCGTTAAAGAAATAATTGGAATATTGAGTTTTTTTCTATGAAAATTAGCTAATTGTTGAAGTGTTTCTAAAACGTTTTTAACTACTATTATTTTTGAATGAATATTTGGTTTTATTTCATCTACAATAGCATAATTAGCACCTTTGTTCAATGCTTCTACTGCAAATTTATTCCCGTTAAAATTTTCACCTTTTAGAGCGAAATAGATACTTCCTTTTCTTATTTTTCGTGTGTCTGTATCTACTAAATATTTTTGGCTATATAATTTATATAATTGTTCAATATTCATGGTTTAAATATAAAAAAACCTCACTGAATATCAATGAGGTTTTATATTATTTTAAATTGAGGTTTAATATCTAATTTTTGTTGTTGTTGGTTTTCTACGTTTAGGTGTCATAGTTCCTAATCTATCCGTTGCACATCTAAAACCAATATAATTGGTAGCCATATATTCTGGTAAATATCTCCGTTGAGCAGGATCTAACCAATATTCTCTATCTTTCCATGAACCACCTTTATAAACACGTGATTTATCACTTATTAAAGTTGTTCTTTTTTTAGTATCATATTGTTGCATTAATAAACCACTTTCACCAATAACTCTAGGCTTAATTGGAGAATTATACATACGAGGTTTAGTTTCCAATTCGTCTTCTTCTTTACTATAATATTTTGTTGAAGCTAAATCACCATCTCTGGAATCAATATTATAAGCTTTTTCATAGTTATTTCTCATGTAGGCATCACGGTCAGAAATTGGAATATATTTAATGCTACCTGGTAAATTTTTAGGAATTATTTTTCCATTATCTAAGGTGTCATATTCTATTGAAGCATCATTAACCATGACAACTTTACCATCTTCACCAATCATTTTTTTAGTAAAAATATTTCCTCTAAAATAATTAAAGTCGTTAGCATCATTATCTATAATTGGTCTGTAAACATCAGCAACCCACTCTGCAACATTACCAGACATGTCATAAAGTCCAAAAGCATTAGGATCATATTGTTTTACTCTATTAGTAATATCAGCACCATCGTTACTCCAACCAGGAATTCCACTATAATCTCCTTTTCCTTGTTTAAAGTTGGCTAATTGGTCGCCTCTAACTCTTTTATTCTTGTTACGAGTATATTTACCATCCCAAGCATATTTTTTTCTACCTCTAATGTTATTGTATTCTCTATTTTCTACAATTGCTTTCGCAGCATATTCCCATTCGACTTCTGTAGGTAATCTAAATTTTGGGGATAAAATTCCGTCAGATACTTTTACTTGTCTTCCTGTGAAAGAACCTTTTGATGCTTTAGGAGCACCTTTTTTTCTTTTAGCATTTGAAGGTAAACCTTTATTGTAAATTGTAGAGTCACCATTAAAAAGTAAATATGGATTTGCTAAGTATGTGTCTGTATTAAAATTATTTTGTCCTTTAACTTCAAGCGAGTCCATTTCAAATAAAGGATTTAAAATACCTTTATCCATTAATATTTTTTCATTAACTCTATCAGTTCTCCATTTGCAGTATTGTGTGGCTTGAATCCAACTAACCCCAACTACAGGATAATCTGCATAAGAAGGATGTCTTAAATAATTTTCAGTTAGTAATTCATTAAAACCTAAAACATCTCTCCAAACTAGCGTGTCTGGAACAGCCGAAAGGTAAATATCTTTGTAGTTTAAATCGCTAGGAGGGAATACTTTTTCCATCCATTCTAAATAAAATAAATACTCTGAATTAGTAACTTCTGACTCATCTAGGTAAAAAGAGCGCACTTGTTGTTTAACAGGTGTAGTATTCCAATCAAATAACACATCATCTTGTACGTGCCCCATAGTAAAAGATCCACCTTCAATTAAAACCATACCAGGTGGCGATACTTGGCCTCTGTAATTTGTATTTGAAGAAAATCCTGCAGCAGCCTTATCTTTTGAACTCCAGCCTGTTAAAGCGGATTTATCTCTAGAATTTCTATTGTGGCAACTAACGAATAATAAAGTTGAAAATACGACTATAAGAATTCGTGTTACGTTAAATAAATTTTTCATATTCATTTTCACTTATTAGGGTTTAATCTCTCGCAATTTACATTAAATAAATTTTTTTACAAGAAATTATTTTAATAAAATATTTTATTATGTTTTTGTAACGATTGTTTTTGTTCTTTATTATATGTAATGTTGTAATATTATAAAAATAACAATTTAAATTTACCGCTATTTAATAGATGAATAAGCTAAAGAGAAATTTATTAATTGGGTTTTTTATTGTTGGAAATATACTTTTTTCTCAACAAACAGAAAATAAAAATATTCAATTAAAATGGATAGAAGCAAAAGACTTTATTATTAGTAAAAATAATAAAATTAGAACAAGTATTGTTGAAGGTAACTTTTTAGATAAAAATTTAAATCCAACTTTTACTCAAAGATGGAAAGTTGCAAATGGATTAGTTTTAAAAAAATACACAATTAAAAATGTTATTTTTGAAACATTACCAGTTAGCAAGTTTAGCATAATTAATAGTACTAGTATTTCTGAAACTTTAAATGCTGAATTTAATATTGTTTCATCTAGAAATGATACGTATGCCATTTTAAATTTAACACCACTTATTAAAGAAGGAAATCGTATTAAAAAAATTGTTTCGTTTGAAATTGAGTATAGTTTGGTGGCATCAACTAAGAATAGGGAAACTACTAACTATACAGTCAAAAATTCAGTTTTAGCTGATGGAAATTGGTATAAATTTTCTGTAGATACCACAGGAGTTTTTAAAATTGATGGTAATTTTTTAAGTAATTTAGGGATTGATGTGAATACTATTAATCCAAAAAATATTCAAATTTATGGAAATGGAGGTGAAATGCTTTCATTTAAAAATAGTGATTTTAGACATCATGGTTTACAAGAAAATGCTATTTATGTTAGCGGAGAAAACGATAATACGTTTAATAAAAATGATTATATATTATTTTACGCAAAAGGACCTCATACCTGGAAAAATGTAACTAGTAATAATTTAAATGAAATAAAACATCAGTTTAATATATTTTCAGATAAAGCATTTTATTTTATAACAATTGGCAACAATGAAGGCAAAAGAATAGTAGATTATACTCCAATTACTGCATCATCAAATCAACAAATAACAACATTTCATGATTTTACTTTTTTTGAAAAAGATGAAATAAACATGTTTGCCGCAGGACAACAATGGTTTGGAGATAGTTTTAGTGTAGAAAATGTTCATAATTATGTTATTCCTTTTGAGAATATTGATACTTCAGAAGATATACTTGTTAAAGTAAGAGGAGTCGCAGAATCATCTGTAACCTCTCAAATGGAGGTTAAAGTTAATAATCAAAATTTATTTAATGTAACTTTACCTGCTAATGGCGGGCTTACAAAAGCTGTAGCTAATCAAAATAGTGGAGGTTTACAACTTTCTGGTAATTCTGTAAATGTTGAAATATATTATAATAATAATGGAAATCCTTCAGCAAATGCCTATTTAGATTATATTGAAGTTTTAGGGAAGAAAAAATTAATAGCTAATGGTAATCAATTTATTTTTAGAAATTTAGATGTAAATAGTACTTCAGGAATTTTTGAATATTCTATTCAAAATTCAACAAATATTACTAAAGTTTGGGATGTTTCCAATGCATTAACTCCAACTAATATTATCAACGAATCCAGTAATTCAAATTTTAATTTTAAAATTAATGGAGGAGTTTCAAAAGAGTATATAGTTTTAAATGAAAATGATTATTATGTACCTGAAATAGTTGAAAACCCTCAAATATCAAATCAAAATTTACATAGTTTAAATAATCTCGATTATATAATAATTACTCAAGATTTTTTATTTGAACAAGCCCAGCGTTTAGCTGATTATCACATTGAAAATTCAAATTTAAAAACGAAAGTTATTTCATTAAATGAAATTTATAATGAGTTTTCTTCTGGCTCACCAGATATTACAGCGATAAGAGATTTTGTTAGACATTTATATAGTAACTCAACAACAAATAGACTTAAATACGTGTGTTTATTTGGTGATGCATCTTATGATTATAAGAATAGAATTGGTGGAAATAATAATATTGTACCTGTTTTTGAGGCTTTCGATAGTTTTAATTTGGCAACATCGTATGTTACCGATGATTTTTATGGTATGATGGATGCCAATGAAGGTGAAATGAATTCTTTTGAAAGACAAGATGTTGTTACAGGAAGAATACCTGTTTCAGATGCATTACAAGCAAAACAAGTTGTAGATAAGATTTTATCTTATTATAGTTCTAAATCGTTTGGTGATTGGAGAACACAAATAACTTTAGTAGCCGATGATATTGATGCAACAGGAGAAGAATTATTACAAATTGAAATGGAAAAAATAGCAGATACAATTGCTATTAATAATCCTACTTTCAATCTAAAAAAAGTATATATAGATGCTTATACTCAAGAAACTTCTTCAGGTGGAAATAGGTACCCAACGGTAAACTCAGAAATAACAAATCAAGTAGAAAAAGGAACGCTATTAGTTGATTATTTTGGACACGGAGGAGAAGATGGTTGGGCTGCGGAACGTATCTTAGAAGTTTCTGATATTCAAAATTGGAAAAATGAGTTTAAACTTCCATTATTTATTACCGTAACTTGTGAATTTTCAAGATTTGATAATCCGTTAAGAAAAACTGCAGGTGAATTTTTATTTTGGAATAAAAATGGAGGTGCTGCTTCTTTAATTTCAACAACTAGAGAAATTTTTATTAGTGTTGGTCAAGCTTTAAATGAAAGACTTATTAAACCTTTATTGAATTTTAATAATGAAAATTATACAATTGCAGAATCATTAATGAATGTAAAAAATCAATTTTCAACTACACAGCGTTATTTTATTTTTTCGCTAGGAGATCCTGCAATGAAATTAAGTATACCAAGCCCAACTGTAAAAATTAATAAAATAAACGATGTAGATATTTCTCAATCTTTAGACACCATTAAGGCGTTGTCTTATGTAAAATTTGAGGGAGAAGTAACAAACTCAAATGGTATTATTTTAAACAATTTTAATGGAGAATTAGATGTTGTAGTTTATGATAAACCTATCAATAAAACAACATTAGATAATGACAATAGAAACATCACCATGCAGTTTGATGCTATTGAGAGTAAAATATTTAAAGGTAGATCAACAGTAGAATCAGGGAAATTTACATTTGATTTTGTTGCACCAAGAGACTTAAAAGTAGCTTACGGAAAAGGTAAACTTAGCTTTTATGCAACAAATAGTTTAATGGATAAAGCGGGTTATAATTTTGATATTACAATTGGTGGTATAAATACAAATGCCCCTGAAGATACTACTGGACCAATTGTTCAATTATATATGAACGATTTAAATTTTGTAGAAGGTGGTAATACAAATGAGTCTCCTTTATTTATAGCAGTGTTAGAAGATGAAAGTGGCATAAATACATCTATTACTGCAGTTGACCATGATATTGTTGCTATTTTAGATGGAGATCAAGCAAATCCAATTATATTAAATGATTTTTATCAAACAGAATTAAATGACTTTAAAAAAGGAAAAGTGAGTTACCCATTTAGAGCCCTTTCAACAGGGTTACATACTTTAATTTTAAAAGTTTGGGACACTTACAATAATTTAACAGAAACAACGTTCTCCTTTTTTGTAGTAGATGATAGTGATTTAGTACTTAGTAATGTATTAAACTATCCAAATCCGTTTGTTAATTACACTGAGTTTTGGTTTAATCACAACAAACCCAATGAGTTATTAAATGTTCAAATACAAATTTTTACAGTATCAGGTAAAATAGTAAAAACAATTAATGAAACTGTCCAATCTGAAGGGAATTTGTGTAGATCGCTAACTTGGAATGGATTAGATGATTTTGGGTCGAAAATAGGGAAAGGAGTTTATATATATAAGCTAAAAGTTATATCAGTTAATTCTAATGCAAAAGCAGAAAAAATAGAAAAATTAGTAATTCTTCAATAAAATATGAAGACATTTGTAAAATTAAATTAACCAATAAATGAGAAAAAGAATCATACTAGCTTTAACGCTTTTAGTCGTATTTTCAAAAATAAATGCACAAGAAGTACAAAATACAATTACAACTGCAGCACCATTTTTATTAATAGCACCCGATGCACGAGCAGGAGGGATGGGAGATATTGGTGTAGCAACATCACCAGATGCAAATTCTCAACATTGGAATGCTTCGAAATTCGCTTTTATGTCCTCACAATTTACAGTTGGCATAGTTTATACCCCTTGGTTACGTGAATTAACAAATGATATTTTTTTAGGTGGATTTTCATTTGCGAATAAAATAGATGATAGAAGTGCCTGGGCAGCTAGTTTAAAATATTTTAATTTAGGTCAGATAGACTTAACGGATATTAATGGAGCTCCAGAAGGAACAGAAAAATTAAACGAATTTTCTGTTGATGGTTCATATTCTTTAAAGCTAAGTGAAACCTATGCAATGGGTGTTACCATGCGCTATATTCGATCAGATTTAGGGATAGAATCAGCAAACTCAACAATTAAGCCAGTAAGTACTTTTGCAGTTGATATTTCAGGGTATTTTCAATCAGATGAAAAAAATTACGGAAATTTCAATGGTGTTTGGAGAGCAGGATACAATATTTCTAACATAGGTCCAAAAGTATCTTATACAGATGATGGTCAAGATAATTATATTCCAACAAATTTAAAAATTGGTACTGGTTTTGACTTTATTTTAGATACCTTTAATAAAGTAAGTGTTAATTTAGAATTTAATAAATTACTAGTGCCTACACCAAGCGAGTCAGAAAACGGCGAACCTCCTTATACTCAAAAGGATGAAGGTTTTGTAAGTGGTATTTTCTCTTCATTTGGAGATGCACCAGGGGGATTTAGTGAAGAGTTAAAAGAATTTACTTGGGCTTTAGGGGCAGAATATATGTATGACAACTCATTTGCTATTAGAGCAGGATATTTTAATGAAAGTGATTTAAAAGGAGCACGTAAATATTTTACCATTGGTTCTGGATTTAAATTTAAAAGTTCAAAATTAGATATATCTTATTTATTTAATGCGTCAGATATCAATAATCCTTTAGAAAACACATTACGATTTTCTTTAGCTTTTGATTTTGGACAATTATTTGAAATTAATTAAAAAGCGATATAAAAACTTAATGAATAAAGTTGAAATAAAAACTCAAATTACTGTTTTTGACTCTGTTGAAGAACTTTCAGATTCAGTAAAAGCTTTAATGAATAAAGCTGTTGAGGCAAGAAAAAATGCGTATGCTCCATACTCTAAATTTAAAGTTGGTGCCGCATTTCTATTAGAAGACGGAACAATAGTAACAGGAAATAACCAAGAAAATGCTGCGTATCCATCAGGAATGTGTGCAGAACGTGTTGCAGTATGGAAAGTTGCATCTGAATACCCACATCTTAAAATTTTAAAATTAGCAATTACAGCGAGTTCTTCAACTCAATTAACTAAAGAGCCAGTAGCTCCTTGTGGAGCTTGCAGACAAACTTTATCTGAATATGAACTGAAGCAAAAAGATAAAATTGAAATATATTTTATGGGAGAAGTAGGTAAAATTATTAAAACAGATTCTTTATTAGATTTGCTTCCAATTGCATTTGATAAATCTTTCTTATAGAATACAATGAAGAAAGATATTGAAAATAAAGAAGATATTTATATACTTGTAAAACATTTTTATGTGAAATTAATGAATGATGCAGAAATGCATCATTTTTTTATTGATTTTAATAATCCAAAGTTACTAGAAGAACATTTGCAAGTTTTAGTAAATTTTTGGGACAATGTATTATTTTACTCCGGTGGGTATCGTAAAAATGCAATGCAACCACACTTAAAATTACATCAAACCAAACCATTTACCTCAAAGCACTTTAAGTCCTGGCTGTCAAGTTTTAACGCTTCAGTTGATGAGTTGTTTGAAGGGCAAATGGCACATACCGCAAAGAACAGAGCTTTGTCTATAGCCACCGTAATGGAAATTAAAATTTCCGAGCTAAATACTTAATACATTTTTAAATTTGAATACTAATTTTTTAGAATGAAAATACAATCAGTAATTACAGGAACAGGAAGTTATATTCCAACATTAATTAAAAAGAATTCAGATTTTTTATCAAGTCATTTTTTAAATGAAGATGGTTCTTCAATGGAGTATGAAAATGAAGTAGTTATTGATAAATTTAAAGCGATAACAGGGATTGAAGAAAGACGTTATGCAACACCAGACTTAACTTCTTCAGATTTGGCTTATTTTTCAGCTAAAAAAGCAATTGAAGATGCAAATGTAAATCCTGAAGAATTAGATTATATAATTTTAGCACATAATTTTGGAGATGTAAAAAGCACTTCTATTCAAAGTGATATTTTACCAAGTTTAGCATCAAGAGTAAAGCATAAACTAGAGATTAAAAATTCTAGCTGTGTGGCATACGATATCCTTTTTGGTTGCCCTGGATGGATTCAAGGAGTAATTCAAGCCGAGGCATATATAAAAGCTGGAATTGCAAAAAAATGCTTAGTTATTGGTACTGAAACACTATCGAGAGTTTTAGATCCTTTTGATAGAGATTCTATGATTTATTCTGATGGAGCAGGAGCTTGCGTAATTGAAGCTGTTACTAATAATACAACTTTAGGAATCTTGAGCCACATTTCTCAAACTGACACTTTAGATGAATGTTATTACTTGTTCTTTGGGAAATCATTTAATAAAAAGGCAGATGAAGACACTAGATATATAAAGATGTATGGTCGTAAAATTTATGAATATGCTCTAAATAATGTTCCTCTAGCAATGAAAAAAGCGTTAGACAAGAGCGGTATTGATATAGCTGAGGTAAAAAAAATATTTATACATCAGGCAAATGAAAAAATGGATGAGGCTATCATTAAACGTTTTTATAGATTGTATAAAACGAAACTTCCAGAGGGCATTATGCCAATGAGTATTCATAAGTTAGGAAATAGTTCAGTTGCAACAGTTCCAACATTATTTGATTTAGTAAAAAGAGGTAAAATTGAAAATCAAGAAATTAATAAAGGAGATATTGTAATTTTTGCTTCAGTTGGTTCAGGTATGAATATTAATGCTATCGTTTACAGATACTAATTTATTCCCACTAGTAATAAATATCCTAATATATAATAAAAACCATGTATTAAAAAATACATGGTTTTTTTATTTATAAGAATATCATTTAATATGTTTCAATATTAATTTTATACTTTAGCAAAAAGAATTTTAAATGAATTACTTAAAGCATATAGGGAAGTATTTTATTATGCTAAAACAAGTCTTTAGAAAACCTCAAAAATGGTCAGTTTTTAGAGAGATGTTATTTAGAGAAATTGACGACCTAGGGTTAAAATCTATGGGTATTATTATGTTTATTTCTTTTTTTGTTGGTGGTGTTGTAGCTATTCAAACAGCATTAAATATTGATAGTCCTTTTATTCCAAAATATTTAATAGGTTTTGCTACAAAGAGAGGTATTATCTTGGAGTTTGCACCAACATTTATGTCGATTATTTTAGCAGGTAAAGTAGGGTCTTTCATAACTTCAAGTATTGGAACTATGCGTATTACAGAACAAATAGATGCTTTAGAAGTAATGGGAATTAATTCGTTAAACTATTTAGTTTTACCAAAAATATTAGCGGTATTATTTTTCTATCCGTTACTAATATTGTTATCTATGTTTTTGGGTATTGTAGGAGGTTATTATGCAGGTTTATTAACCGATTTATTTTTTAGTGAAGATTTTATATACGGTATTCAACTTGATTTTGATCCGTATTATATTAAATATGCATTAACAAAAACAACGGTTTTTGCTTTTGTAATTGCTACCATACCTGCATATCATGGTTTTTATGTTAAAGGAGGTTCGTTGGAAGTTGGTAGAGCAAGTACCAAAGCTGTTGTTTGGTCAAGTATTGTAATAATTTTATTAAATTATTTTTTAACTCAAATGCTATTAGGATAAATGATTGAAGTTAATAATTTATATAAAGAGTTTAATGGGGTGCCTGTTTTAAAAGGTATTACAACTACTTTTGAAAAAGGGAAAACCAATATGATAATTGGGCAAAGTGGTTCTGGAAAAACAGTTTTTTTAAAATGTTTACTTGGATTGCATATACCTGAAAAAGGAAAAATTTGTTTTGACGGAAGAATAAATACAGAATTAGGAATAAAAGGGCAAAGACAATTAAGGCAAGAAATGGGTATGGTTTTTCAAGGAGGAGCACTGTTCGACTCCCTAACTATTGAAGAAAATATCATGTTCCCTTTAAAAATGTTTACTAATAAAGTAAATTCTGAAATGCTTGATAGAGTAAATATTGTTTTAAATAGAGTTCACTTAGAAAATGTAAATAAAAAATTTCCAGCACAGTTATCCGGCGGTATGCAAAAAAGAGTTGCCATTGCAAGAGCTATTGTTATGAATCCTAAATATTTGTTTTGTGATGAACCAAATTCTGGTTTAGATCCAAGAACAGCAACTGTGATTGATAATTTAATTCAAGAAATTACAAAAGAATATCAAATTATTACCATTATTAATTCACATGATATGAACTCTGTGATGGAAATTGGAGAAAAAATTATTTTCTTACAAGATGGTAAAAATGAGTGGGAAGGATCTAACGAAGAAATATTTAAAACTGAAAATGAGGCGATTGTAGATTTTGTGTATTCATCTAATTTATTTAAGAAAGTTAGAGAGGCATATTTAAGTGAAACAAAATAAAAAAGAAGTTTGTTTTATTAAAATATACTATTATATTTGCACCCGCTAAAAAGGAATAAAATGACCTGGTAGCTCAGTTGGTAGAGCACCTCCCTTTTAAGGAGGTGGTCCTGGGTTCGAGCCCCAGCCAGGTCACAAAAACTTCTCTTAGTGAGAAGTTTTTTAATTTTGGTGAGATACTCAAGTGGCCAACGAGGGCAGACTGTAAATCTGCTGCGCAAGCTTCGAAGGTTCGAATCCTTCTCTCACCACAAAAAAACCTCAAACAATTTGTTTGAGGTTTTTTATTTAAGAGTTATAAATACCTGCCATAATACTTTAAAATCTTGATTTTCAAGGAAAATTATCATTAGTGTTTACTATAGTTAAAATAGTTTAAACAAACTCGTCTCCAAATTCAGATTTTACAACTGAAGTGATTTGTTTTATTTCTTGTTCTTGATTCATAGGACAAATTAGTAAAACATCCTCTTTTTCAATCACAATATAATCTTTTAAACCTTGAATTACAACACGTTTGCTAGATTGAGTTCGTATAATATTATTTTTTGAATCTCTATAAATAACATTTCCGCTAACGGTAGCGTTTTTGTTTGTGTCTTTATTTAATTTATTATAAAGTGAACCCCAAGTTCCAAGATCGTTCCATCCAAAGTTAACAGGTAAAACGTGTACATTTGTAGCTTTTTCTAGAATTCCAAAGTCAATTGAAATATTTTCTGAAGAAGCATAATTTTCTTCCATAAAATTTTCTTCAGAAGCTGTATTATAATAAACATTCCCTTTTTCAAACAATGAAAACATTTCAGGTAAATTGGTTTTAAAAGCCTTTAGAATACTTTTTACAGTCCAAACAAAAATACCTGCATTCCAAAGATAATTTCCTTCTTTAATAAACTGTTTAGCAGTTTCTAAATTAGGTTTTTCAGTGAAATTAGTTGCTTCTTTTATGGTGTTTTCTGAATGTTTAAATTGTATATAACCATAACCAGTATTTGGGCTTGAAGGCTGAATTCCAAGCGTTATTAATGTATCCTTTTTTGCACAAAAATCAAATGAAGTTTGTACATTTCGTAAAAAGGTTGTCTCATCATCAATCCAATGATCTGATGGGGCTACAATCATAATTCCATTAGGATTTTCATTGTATATTTTTAAAGCACTGTATAAAATACAAGGAGCGGTATTACGCATTGCAGGTTCTAGCAATAATTGTTTTGTTGTTACTTTTGGAAGTTGTTTTTGAACTAAATTTTTATATTTTTTATGAGTAGCAATTAAAATATTTTCTGAAGGAATTAAACTTTCAAAACGATTAAATGTTTGTTGGATTAATGTATTCCCAGTACCCAACATATCGTGAAATTGTTTTGGTAATTGTTGTGTGCTTAATGGCCAAAATCTAGATCCTACTCCACCAGCCATAATAACTGCATAATAATTTTTATTCATCGTATTTTAATAAATTTACTTCAGCATTTTGATTAAATAAATAGGTTTTGTTGCTATTTAATTCAACACATTCAAATCTTGTTCGTCTTTTGTTTCCTTTTTTGTAAGATTTTTTGTTGAATGTAAACACGCTTCCGTGTTGTAGTTCAAATATAAAGCTCTTTCCTGACATTTCATCATACTGTTTTAAAGCATAGGTTAAATGTACATCAGAACCTGTACTTGCTTTTGGATTTTTAAGGTAGTTTGCTAAGTACGGTAATAAATTTTGAGGAAATATGCTAGGTTGTAAAAATGGTAACATTAAGTGCTGAAAATTTTGTTTCCACACAATGCCGTGAGGTTTAACTCTGCCATTTTGTTTGAAGGTAACTAAATGTGCAACTTCATGAATGAGCGTTAATAAAAACTGATATTCGTTTAAGTTGTTGTTAATCGTAATTTGAAGAGCACCATTAAGAGTTTTTTTAAAGTCGCCGTGTTTTGTTGTTCTGTTATTTACAATTTTTATATAAATTGGATGGTTTGTAAGAATTTCTTCAACCAAATTAATAGCATTTTTAGGAATATATTTTGAAAGTATTTCAATCATATATTAAGGAGTTGAAGAAGAAACTTCTATGACTTTTCCGTTCTGAAATTTGTGTCCGTTTAGTGAAAAATTATAAATAAATTCGGCCATTTTACTTGCTGAAACTGGCGCTTTATAACCTGGGAAAGCTGCTGACAACATTTCGGTTTGTACAGCACCCAAAGCTAAAACGTTAAATGATATTTGTTGCTCTTTATATTCTTCAGCTAATAATTCGGTGAGTGTTATTAAAGCACCTTTTGATGAACTATAAGCGGCTAACCCCGGAAATTTCAAACTTCCTTGAACACCACCAATGCTACTAATATTTACAACATGACTTCCTTTTTTTAAGTATGGAATTAATTGACGTATTAATTCAGCAACACTAAATACATTTACTTTATATACTGATAAATAATCAGCTGTAGTAAGTTTTTCAAAAGGTTTATTAATTAATTTACCTGCATTATTAATTAAAATGTCTACAGTCTTCCAATTATTTGAAATAAATTTAGTTACTTTTTTTAAATCTGTTTCATTTGATAAATCAACTGAAATAGTTGTGATATTTTTAATAGTAAGACTTTTTAAAGGTTTAGAATTTCTTGATAATGCCAATACATGACATCCGTTTTTAGCGAATAGTTGTGCTAACTCAAAACCAATACCTCTGCTAGTTCCTGTGATTATTACGTTTTTCATTTTTTAGAATTTATCAACTATTTAAACTTATTGATAATTTGATATATTTGGCTAAAATAATTTATTTAAGCTAGTTAAATATAGAAAATTACCGCATTTTTATTACTAAACCTATATTTATGATTAAAATAGAAACAGAAAGAACACTTTTACGTGAGTTTGAATTAGAAGATTGTGAAGCAGTTTTTGAGTTTTCTGCTAATAAAGAAGTTCAAAAATACACTGGAGATATTGTTTTAAATTCTATAAAACAAACTAAATAGATTATTACAGATGTTTGGTTTTTAGACTAGTATAAACCTGAAAATAAAGTGATTGGTTTTGCAGTACTTAAATATTTACCAGAAATAGGTAAAACAGATATCGGCTATCGATTTTTACCAGAATATTGGAGGAAGGGTATTGCTACAGAAGTTTCGAAAGAAATTATTAAATACGGATTCGAAATATTAAAATTAGAACGAATTATAGGTATTACAATGCTTAAAAATATTGCATCTTATAAAGTACTTGAGAAAATTGGATTGGACTTTTATAAGTTTGATAAATATGAGGTGAAGATAAAAATGAAAAATATAATTGGTATCAAATTACTAAAGAAAAATATTTTAAAAGTAACCTTTAATTAAAAATTATATGCTGATATGCTCCTATATCTGCAGGAGATGTTCTTAAAACTCCTAAAATATCATTAGGAACTAAAAGTGTTCCAGAAGAATTTGCTTGCTGAATTCCTTCTGAATTTTCTCCAATAATTAATTGATTAGTAGTAGGATTTTTAAAATCGGTATTTCCATTGAAAATGTTTTCTAAAAAATGGTTTTCATCTTCAAAGTTATATTCTGTAATACCTGAGTATGAATTGTTTAAATCGTTAAATCTAATTAAGTTATTTTTAAATAGGTAATTAAATTGTGTACCTTCAACTTTATCAATAGCTAATTCTATATTATTATTTCCATCAATTATGCAATTAGTAAAATTGGCAGCTATTAAATCTCTGGTTTCAACAATTTGATTATTTCCTTCAGAATAGGTAAAAAAGTTATTGATTAAAACACTTGGATATTGACGTAAACTATTATTCCAAAAGTTTGTAAATGTTGAATGTGTAAAATTATACGTTCCGCCAATAATACAGGCTAAAGATGCTTGACCATTATTGTTTATTACTAAGTTTTCACCTTCAATATTGGTTTCTCTTCCTAAAATCCCATAGTTTGAACTGTTGTAAATTTGAGTATTTTTAATGGTTAAAGTAGGATAAATAGTACTCCCAATAGAGTCCATAATAATACCTGCGGAAGCATTTTTAATAATCGTATAATTTATGTTGTGGTTTTTACTTCCTGCGCGCAACCAAATTGTTCCCCATTGTCCGGGAACATTGCTAAACTGTGTTTCAAGTCGGTCACCTTCAATTAAAACTTTATTATTAAGTTCACCTTCAATAATTAATGTTGCATTTTTCTCAACGATTAAGCCTGAGTTTGAATGAAAATGAATATTTGTACCAGCTTTAATAGTTAGTGTTTTATTTTCTGGAACAGCACAATAACCATAGATAACGTAGGGTTTTTCAGCTGTAAAAGTAGTGTTATCTTCTAAATAAAATCCGTTTACATTTAATTCGTTTCCTTCAGCATCAATACCAATATTTATGGTTTCAATTAGTCCTGTTAAATCTTTTGATGGGAATAAAAAATGAGCGTCTTTAACCAGTGTAATTAACTTAACATCTTGTAAATTTTCACCACTGTCAAAAACAATGGCATCTGTATAAATAGGATTTGTAACTTGATTATAATCTATGGTAGTTTCAATAAAAATATATAAACTGTCTTTTGCTAAAATTTCAACATCTTCAAATAATTTACCTGGAATTCCATCAACATTTAACCTGTAAAATGAACTTTCTCCATTTTCTAAAGTTATAGAAGGAATAGAAATGGCTTTATTGCTTTTATTATAAACTTTTAAATTATAAGTGCTTGAGCCAATGTTGGTGAAAACGGTATCTAAATAAACGGTATCTTTTGAAAAAGTAAGGTTGCCAGAACTTAATTTAGTGGAAAAATCTTTTCTACAAGAAGAAAAAATAATTAATGTTATTAAAATCAAAAAAGTTAAATAATAACGCATTTAGGATGTTTTTGTAAATGTAAAAATAATTTATTGAAGATTATTTCTTTATCAACTCAATTTCGTACAATTTACTCCAATGTTTACCGGTAACAAAAATTCGGTTGTTCTCTTTGTCAAAAGCAATTCCGTTTAAAACTTCATCATTATCATCTAAGGTTTGCTCTTTTAAAATTTCAGTTTTTAAACTATTTAAATTGGCTACACCTTCAACTTTTCCAGTTTTAGGATTTACAATTAAGATTGAATTTTTTTGCCAAATGTTAGCGTAAATTAATCCGTTTATATATTCTAGTTCATTTAATTTTTCAACCTTTTGTTTGTTAGTGTAAGCCTCAATATAACTTTCTTCAATAAGTGTTTCGGGGTTTAAAAACCAAATACGTTCTGTGCCATCACTTTTAATTAGTTTTTCATTTGAATGTGTTAATCCCCAGCCTTCACGGCTTTTTGTATATTTAAATTCCTTTTCTTTTTTAAAAGTTTCTAAATTATACACAAAGCCAATTCCACTTTGCCAAGTAAGTTGATATAATTTATTGTTAAATATGGTAATTCCTTCTCCAAAATATGTCGAGTCTAAATTTAATTGTTGTAAAACTTTACCAGTTTTTAATTCTACTTTTCGTATAGATGAAGACCCTTTATGACCAGTTCCTTCATATAAAAAACCATTGTAAAATTCTAATCCTTGTGTAAATGCATTTTTATCATGTGGGTAGGTATTAATAATTTTATAGGTATAAACATTTGGAGTAGAATCAGCCATGAAATATATTGGCTTCATTACTTTTTCTGTTTTGCTTTCGTAAAAAATAATGGCAGTTATGGTGTGTTTTCCTAATTTATAATTATTAATTTTTAATGTAGTTGAATTTCCGTTATTTTTTATTTTTTTTAAATCAATAGAAAATTGAACAGAATCAATTAATTTATTATTTTTCTCAGAAATAGAAATTGTTAACTCTTTATTTGATTGAATTTTCTTTGGACTATTTAAAATGAATTGATACTTACTGTTACAAGAAAATAAAATTATAAAAATAAATAAACTGAAAAGAGACTTGTATGACATGATTTGAATAGCGTTTTGTAAATTTTTATGTAAATAAACTAAATTAATTGTTTGAAGTTTCAAAAATATAGTTAAATTTGCAGTCTGAAAAATAAAAATAGATTTAAAACGAGTTTACGATGAGAAAAGGTATACACCCAGAAAATTATAGAATGGTAGCATTTAAAGATATGTCTAACGAAGATGTGTTTTTAACTCGTTCAACAGTAAATACTAAGGAAACTTTAGAGGTAGATGGTGTTGAATATCCTTTAGTAAAATTAGAGATTTCAAGAACTTCACATCCTTTTTACACGGGTAAAACTAAGTTAATTGATACTGCAGGACGTATTGACAAGTTCAAAACTAAATATGCTAAATTTAAAAAGTAACATTTAGTTCAAAATATTTAAAAAAATCCTCAACTTTCGTTGAGGATTTTTTTATGATTTTTTCTTTTTTCAGAAATATATCTTCTTAGTTTTAAGGCTTTTATTTGACAATGTTTGTGTGTATATTCTAGGTTGAAAATTTGTTGGAATGTCATTTCTTTAAGATAATTAACTCTTTCTTCAATGGGTAGTTTTCGAAGCTCAGCAAATGGGCAGTTTTTATTTTTTTCAAGAAAAGGACATCCAAATAAAAATTGATAAGAAGCAAAACGATTTGAGCTCATGGCTTTAATTTAAAACATAACTAAAGTTACAAAAACTATTTTAACTTATTAAGTTATAGTGGCTTAATTAACTTAGATATAGAGAGAAAACTAAAATTTAGTATATTGCATAAAAAAGTATATGCCAATATTCATGGACCGTCATGATGTTTCCGAAGAAGTAACAGCTGTGCACGTTGCTCAATTACATCAAGAAGATTTAAAAATTGAACATAAATTTGATTGTAAAGGATTAACTTATTGGTTCGACGGAAATCGAAAAACTGCGTTCTGTTTAATTGAAGCCCCAAATAAAGAAGCAATTCAAAAAATGCATGACCAGGCACATGGAGAATTACCTCATAAAATTATTGAAGTTGATGAAAATTTGGTGGAATCTTTTTTAGGACGAATTGAAGACCCTGAAAGTAATAAGAATAACGGTTTAAAGATTATTAATGAATCGGGCTACAGAATTATTATGATTATTGAATCTAATAGTTATTTGAACAGGTTAGAGTCTAATCAGTTTGGATTGTTCACTCAAAAATTTCATAAAAGCATTTTAAAATCTATTAAATACTTTAAAGGTAGTATTGTTAAAAGTGATAATAATAATTATTTAGTTTCATTTAAATCAGTTAGCAATGCAGTTTCTTGTGCATTAAAAATTTCATATAATATTAAATATACAACTCCAAAATTTGATTTAGCTTATCGTAAAGTAAATATAGCCTTAAGTTCTGGAGCTCCTGTAACTGATAATGAAAATATTTTTGAAGACACCATAGTTTTAGCTACTAGAATGTGTGAAATAGTTAAAAATAGACTAGTTATTTCAAATGAAGTAAAAGAATTGTATAAAAATGAGAACAGAAATGCTATAATTGATACGAAATTAATTAAAGTTTTGAATATTAAGGATGAAAAATTTCTAACTCAATTAATGGAGTCAATTAAAAAAACTTGGAGTAAACCTAATTTTAAAGTTGGGAATCTGAGTAAACAATTAGGTTATAGTAAATCTCAATTGTATAGAAAGTTAAAAGGTTTGACAGGAAAATCTCCAAATAATTTTATGAGAGAATTTAGGCTACAAAAAGCATTAAAACTATTACATGAACAGTACGGAAATATTTCTGAAATTGCTTATGAAACAGGATTCAATAGCCCAGCATATTTTTCAAAATGTTTTATAAAAAAATTTGGAATTCGTCCTTCAATTTATACAAAACAGCATATAGTAAACTTTTAAATTTTTTAACAATGCCTTTATATATGGATATACATACTGTAGAATCAGATGATTTTTCAGTAGAAGATGTTGTAACAGCTCATATGAAAGATTTGGCTGTTCAACAAAAATTTGGTGTAATCCAAATAAAATATTGGGTGGATACTGATAATAAAAAAATATTCTGTCTTATGGAAGGTCCAAGTAAAGAAGCTTGTAATAAAGTGCATTTGGAATCTCACGGAAACACAGCTTGTAATATTATTGAAGTCTCGGATGATGAATACAATTTATTTTTAAATATTGGAAAAAGTAAAAATGATTTGGCACATACCATTTCAAATGAAGTTGATCCTGGTTTTAGAACTTTCCTTTTAATTGATATCAATGATTTTTCAGGTAAATACAAACATTATACAAATCAATTATATAAACTACTAGAACAATATGGAGGTATAAATATCGCTCAGGTCAGCAAAGGTATTCTATCTTACTTTGTTGTCGCAACAAACGCCGTAAACTGTTCCATTGCAATTGATAAACTATTGAAATCTATTCCAGATAAATATGAATATAAATTAACATTAGTAACTGGAAGTCCTGTTGATGAAGAAGGAAAAAAACTTTATGAAGACACAAAAAATAAAATTAATATTATAAGTAGTATAGGTTTAAATGGGAAAATTTATATTGATGAAATAACAAAATCAATTTTAGAGAAAGTGCCGAATGCACCAAAAATTAATTCTAAAACATTTAAAATAGTTGATACAGCCAACCTTTTACTTTTAGAAAAAATATTTACTATTTTAAAAATACAGCTTTATAGGCCAGATTTTAATCTTGAAAAATTAAACACCGCATTAGGTCTAAGTAAAGCGCAATCCTATCGTAAAATAAAATCAATTACTGGTTTTTCACCAAACAAATTTATTCAAGAATTACGGTTACAACAATCCCTTAAATCACTAAAATTACATGTAAAAACAGTAGCTGAAATTGCTTATGATTGTGGTTTTAACAGTCCAACATATTTTACAAGAGCATTTAAAAAAAGATTTAAAATCCTACCTACTTCTTTTATAAAACATTCTGCTAAATAACAATTTGTTTATACATTTTTATATGAACCAATTGTTTCAGTTTTTGAGTTAATACTGACATAATTCCATAATTTTTTGTAATAATTTTAGTGCATTAAAATTAAATAAGTAACAATTTACTATGAAAACAAACAATAAAGTTCAAAATTTAGAAACTATAAAAGTTGCAGCGGCACAATTATCGCCAGTATTTCTTAATAAAGAAAAAACAGTAAAAAAAGCAATAAATGCAATTTTAGAAGCAGGTAAAAATGGCTCAAAACTAATAGTATTTCCTGAATCTTATATTTCTTGTTATCCAGATTGGGTTTGGTCAATTCCTGCCAACCAAGCAAAACAACTAAATAATCTATATGTAAAATTAGTAGAAAACGCAGTTACTATTCCTGATGATACTACAGAAAAACTTTGTAAAGCAGCTAAAACTACAAAAATAAATGTGGTAATGGGACTTAATGAAAAAAATTCTGAAACAAGTAATGCAAGTCTTTATAATACTATTTTATTTATTGGTGAAAATGGTAAAATCCTTGGGAAACATCGAAAATTAATGCCAACAAACTGCGAACGATTAATTTGGGCACAGGGAAATGGTGATACTTTAAAATCGTACAATACATCTGTTGGTAAAATTGGAGGATTAATTTGTTGGGAAAATTTTATGCCATTGGCTAGAAATGCTATTTATGAAGCTGGAACTCAAATTTATGTAGCTCCAACTTGGGATAAAGGAGCTAATTGGCTAGGAACGGTACAACATATTGCTAGGGAAGGTGGTGTTTTTGTAATAAGTTGTTGTATGACGCTTCATATAAATGATTTGCCTGAAGAATTAAAAAATATATATGTAAAAGGTAAAGAATGGATTAGCACAGGAAATAGCTGTATTATAAATCCAAGTGGTAAGATAATAGCAGGTCCTTTAGATTCAAAAGAAGGTATTCTTTATGCTGAAATTAATTTACAAGAAATTATTGCAGCAAAACGTAGCTTTGATGCAGTTGGGCACTATGCAAGGCCAGATGTTTTTAATTTTAGTGTTAACACTCAAAACTAATTAAATTTTTAAATGAATGATTTGTATTATTCTTTGAACTAAAAGTACATATCATTTGTTTCAAATCTAGAGATATTGCAACTACTAACTTAAAAAAAAAAAATTATGGCAAAATCACTATTTGAACGACTTGGAAACAGAAACGGAATTTCTAAAATTGTTGAAGATACTTTAGAAGCGCACTTTAATAACCCATCTGTAAGCGCAAGGTTTTTACCTTTAAAGGAAAAGCCAGAATATTTAGAAACTATAAAACAACATACCATAGATTTTTTTAGTGCTGGTAGCGGAGGACAAGTAACTTATAACGGTAGAGATATGGTAACAGCCCATAAAGGTATGAATATTAGTCCTGCAGAATATATGAATGTTGTTGATGATATTTTTATTGCTTTAGATAAAAATGGAATAGATGAAACCTCAAAAAAAGATGTATTAGCAATTCTTTGGTCATTAAAAGGAATGATTATTTCAAAATAGATACTACTAATTTAAACAATTTTAATTATGAAAAAAACAATAAAAGAACTTAAGAAGTCTAGTATTGAAGAATTTGCTTCGCAATTAAGAGGAAAAATTATAATGCCTTCAGATGCAATTTATAATGAAACTCGAAAAGTGTATAATGGTATGATAAACAAACATCCCGGAATGTTTGTGATGTGTGTTGATGTAGCAGATGTAATGGCTGCTGTTAATTTTGGGAGAGAACATAATTTATTGGTTGCTGTTAGAGGAGGTGGTCATAATGGAGGCGGTTTGGGACTCTGCGATGGTGGGTTGGTTATTGATTTATCCGGACTTAAATTTGTTAGAGTTGATACTTCAGAAAATACAGTTAGAGTTGGAGGAGGAAATATTTGGGGTGAAGTTGACCATGCAACGCATCCATTTGGATTGGCAGTTCCAGCAGGAATTATTTCAACAACAGGTGTTGGAGGATTAACACTTGGCGGCGGAGTCGGACATTTATCTAGAAAATATGGGTTAACTATTGATAATTTATTAGAAGCAGATATGGTATTGGCAGATGGTAGTTTTGTAACTGTAAGTGCCGCTCAAAATACCGATTTATTTTGGGCTATTCGCGGTGGAGGAGGAAACTTTGGAATTGTAACTTCTTTTAAATTCCAAGCCTATCCAGTTAAAAATGTGATTGGTGGTCCAACTTTATGGCCAATAGAAAAGACTGAAGAGATTATGGAGTGGTATCATAAATTTCTTCTGAATGCTCCCGATGATTTAAATGGTTTTATTACAACTATGATTATTCCTGGAGCACCATTCCCAGAACATCTTCATAATAAAAAGTTTTGTGGAATCGTTTGGTGTTACGCTGGCAATCCAGATAAATTTGAAGAGCTTTTCAAACCTGTTAGAGATATGAATCCTTTCTTTGAGCATGTGGGTGAAATGCCTTATCCATCCATTCAAACACTTTTTGATGGATTAATGCCAGCAGGTTTACAATGGTATTGGAGAGCTGACTTTTTTAATGAATTAGGCTCTGAAATTAGAGCACAACATTTAAAATTTGGTTCAAAAATACCAACGCCACTTTCTCAAATGCATTTGTATCCAATTAGTGGTGCTGCAAGTAGAGTTG
>NZ_JASFZF010000126.1:0-19041 GCF_046055765.1 Lutibacter sp.
AACACAATGAACTTCCATATGGAGGCACTTTAATTATAGGGAATAAAATGATTGAAATCAAAGATATGGGGAAGCATTATTAAATTGTTTTAAATCAATAAAAAAGGTTAAAACCCGTTCATTTACCTATGGTAACAAAAAGTATTGTAAAATGGACACTTTTGCAATGGTAAAGATTTTAGAAAAGTTGAAAGATATACTGTAATCAGGCATTTAACTAGAATTGGCTTTATTAGTATTTAACTATGTACGGTGAATATGAATAGTATTCACCGCATATAATAATGAGAAAATATTTGAAATGAGGAGATTAAGTAGTATATTTACCGCATAATAAGCAGAGAATGGAATTATGTATACATCAAAAAAAGGAATGGCCTAAATTTAAATGGGATACGAATTCTATTGTAACACTATTAGCAAAAGTAAGAAACCTACAGGGAAAAATTACAGGTAAAATGGAGAGTATAGGATTTGATTTACAAAGCGAAGCCGTACTTGAAACTATTACAATAGATGTTATCAAATCAACAGAGATTGAGGGGGAAATATTAAACCTAGAGCAAGTACGTTCATCAGTAGCAAGACGATTAGGGTTTTATATTGAAAATGAAATACCTTCTGAAAGAAATGTTGATGGAGTTGTTGATATGTTAGTTGATGCTACTCAAAATTTTAATTTAAACTTAACTAAAGAACGTCTTTTTGATTGGCATGCTGCTTTGTTTCCAACAGGTAGAAGTGGGATGTACAAAATTATAGTTGGAGACTGGAGAAAAGATACTACTGGTCCAATGCAAGTTGTTTCTGGAGTAATGGGAAAAGAAAAAGTGCATTTTGAAGCTCCAAAATCAGATTTAATTGATGCAGAAATGAAGCAGTTTCTAAATTGGTATAACAAGAAACAAACACTAGATCCTGTCTTAAAAGCGGCGATATCACATCTATGGTTTATAACAATACACCCTTTTGAAGACGGAAATGGTAGAATTGCAAGGGCATTGACAGATCAACTATTGGCAAGAGCCGATGGTATGCCACAGCGATATTATAGTATGTCTTCACAAATTAGAGTTGAAAGAAAACAGTATTATAATACTCTTGAGAAAACACAACAAGGAGGTTTAGAAATTACAGATTGGTTGGTTTGGTTTTTACAATGCTTATTAAATGCCTTGGAATCTTCAAATGTGATTTTAGAAAAAGTACTGCACAAACATAAATTTTGGAACACACATGGAGTAGCAATTCAAAATGAAAGGCAAAAAGTTATGTTGAATAAGTTACTCGATAATTTCAATGGAAAGTTAACATCTTCTAAATGGGCAAAAATAACAAAATGCTCAAATGATACAGCTTTAAGAGATATCCAAGATTTAATAAAAAAAGGAATCCTCAAAAGAGAAATAGCAGGTGGTAGAAGTACAAATTATGATTTGGTTACCCTTATGACCTCTAAAATTTAGAATACCTTATTCTCTCCTAAACTATTTCCGAAAATCAATATTTTTTTTTAATTAGATTAATACCTGAAAAATTTACATTAAAAAAGTGCTTTAATTTCTCAATATTGGTGTCAATTGTTTCATTTCTCAAAAATATTTAATTTAGATTTACATGAAAATAAAACTTATTTCAAAATGAAATTAAATTAAAAAAAAATACTGGTAAAACAACTTTAGGTAGAAATATTCCTGTATTAGATTTCTCTAAAGGAAATGGTAGAAACGAAGATGTAATAGTTTTATTAATAAGACAGCATCCATATGAAGTTACAGGTTATTATCTATAAATAATTCTAAAGTTTCAAATAAATATTATTGAAAAAGTATCTGTATTAGAAATGGTGAAAATTTTGCTAAAAGAATAATATATTTTGATTGTAATCAGCTTCATTTTTTATTGGTATTTAATTTAAATTTCAGATAAAAAAAGTATATTTGATTATTAGGTTTACTGTGATAATGAATAGTTGAGAGTAATACAAACTTTTAATAATACTCCATAAGAAGTTTTGGATAAAGAGGATTTAAAAAAATATAATTTAGAGAACCAGAAAACACTTGAAATCCGTTTATGGGGAAAACTAAAAAAAGGTGACATTACTGCACTGGGTGATCTTTATGATCAATACATAGATATTTTATTTTCTTACGGAATGCAATTAACAAATAACAAGAATCATGTTATGAATTGTATACATGACCTTTTTCTTGATCTTTATAAATACAAGTCAAAATTAGCCAAAATAGACAATGTTAAGTATTACTTGTTTAAATCATTAAAAAGAAAGATTTTTAAAAAGGTTAATACAAAACTGGTGTTAACTAAAGATAATTATTTAATTGAAAATTCTTCTGAAAAAGGAATCTACAGTAAGTCTTTTGAAGAAGTTTTAATAGCTTCAGAGCAAGTTTCAGAAAGATCAATAAAATTGGCTGAAGCCTTAAATTTCTTAACAGAGAGACAAAAACAAGCTTTATTTTTAAGGTTTACTGAAGATAGACCTTATGAAGAAATTGCAGAACTTTTAAATGTGTCGGTTCAAACTTCCAGAACTACAATATATAGGGCTATTAAAGTATTGAGAAATCGCTTGATTTCTCTTGTTTTTAGTGTAGTGTTTTTATTTTTTTAAGAAAAAACTTAAAAATAATGTCTATAAAATCAAAATACATTGCTTATTAGTTATGTGGAGTGTAGAGACTTTGTTTTAACTTAAAGTAAGAATCAATCCAAAAAATACATTTTATAATTAAAAAAAATGAAAGAAGAGCAATTAAAAAATATAAACTTTACATCTTTAAACGAAGATGAAAAAAGAAAATTAAAAAAGAAAATCATTAAGAATGCTTCTTTTTTAAATAAAATGAAACAACGTTTTAGGTATGGAATTGGAGTTGCGGCTTCAATTTCTTTAATTATTTCGATTACTTTATACTATCAAAATTATCAATCTTTTTCAGTAGACAAATATGTGAAAACAGCTAATGGAATTGAGAATGAGAAGTCTGATAAGGTAAAACTTATTTTAAATAATGGTGAAGATATAGAAATAGTAGAAGATAATTCAACAATTAAATATTCAAACACAGGACAACAAATTAATATTGGAAATTCCAAAGCAATTGAACAACCAATATTGAAAAAAGATGAGATTGCGTATAATACTGTAATTGTTCCCTATGGAAAAAGATCACAAATTCAATTATCGGATGGAAGTACTGTATGGTTAAATTCAGGAACTAAATTGGTATATCCTAGAGGTTTTAGTAAAAATAAGAGAGAGGTATATTTAGAAGGAGAAGCTACTTTTAATATTACTCATGATAAAAATCGCCCTTTTGTTGTAGTTGCTGACAATCATCAAATAGAAGTGTTAGGGACTGTATTTAATGTTAGTAATTATAAAGATGAAAATTCAATTAGCACAGTATTAAAAAGTGGAAGTGTCCAAATTAGCTATAAAGGAAATTCATTATTTAAATCAAAAGAAGTGTTAAAAATAATACCGGGTACTTTAGCAGTTTATGATAAAAAAGCACATGAAATAAATACGAAAAAAGTAGATGTTGAAAAATATTTTTCTTGGATTGAAGGTGAACTAATATTTAAGAATGATAATTTAAAGTTAATTATGAAAAGATTATCTAGATATTATAATGTTGACATTATAATTAATAATGAGAATGTTGAAAATCAAACCTTTTCAGGAGCCTTAGATTTAAAGGAAACTGTTGAAGAAGTAATTAAAATGATAAAAGAAACCTCAAACTTTGAATTTAATTTAACGAATGAAAATAAAATAATTATTAACTAATAAAACAAAAAATAATAATGTAGTACTAATTTAAATTTAAAAAAAACCAGAAGATGTTAGAGCATCCTCTGGCAAGAAAATTAACATCGCTGTACCATCAGTAATATTAACTTATCAAAAACAAAATTATGAATAAAAATGTTAACTTAGATATTCTTTAGGTAGAAAAAAAATAAGGTGTTATTTGTTTACTATTATGAGAGTATTTCTTTTATTAATAACGTTAGGTTTGGGATCTGTTTATGCAAATTCTTCGTATTCACAAACCAAAATGGATATTAAAGTAAAAAATATTTCTCTTGAAGATTTATTTAAAGAAATCCAATCAAAAAGCGAATATATCTTCTTTTATAATGATGAAGTCTTAGATATTGATAAAACAGTGTCAATTCACTTAAAAAAGGCAACCTTATTTACTATTTTAGAAAAAGTTTTTTTAAATACAAGTTTAGATTATACAATTAATGATAGGCAAGTGGTTGTTAAAATTAGGACTGAGGTAAAAGTGAAAAAGAATTTAAACCAGAAGCCAGTGCAACAAAAATTTCAGGTTTCAGGAAGTGTTATAGATAAAGATGGAATGCCATTGCCAGGAGCTTCTATTCTGGAAAAAGGAACAACAAATGGTGTAACAACCGATTTTGACGGAAATTATTCTATTGAAGTTTCCAATGAAAATTCAGAATTAGTAATATCTTTTCTAGGGTTTACTACACAAGTAATTAAGGTATCAGGTAAATCAGTTATAATTATTATTCTTGAAGAAGATGCTGAATCATTAGAAGAAGTAATAGTAACAGCACAAGGTATTAAAAAGTCAAAAAAAGCCTTGGGTTATGGTATTACAAAAGTAACGTCTGAAGAAATAGAAAATCGTCCTGAGGCTAACTTAGCTAAAACTTTACAAGGTAAAATATCTGGGGTATATATTTCAACATCAAGTGGACAAACTGGTGCCGCTCCAAGTATTAGGATTAGAGGGTCTATGTCACTTACAGGGTTTAATGGGCCATTATATATAGTTAATAATGTGCCTTTTTCAGGTAGTATTAGAGATATTGACCCTAATGATATTAAAAGTATGAGTATTCTTAAAGGTTTAAATGCCGCAGTTTTATATGGTAGTGAAGGTAGAAATGGGGTTATTTTAATCCAAACTAAAAGTGGTAGTGCAGATCTTGGAGAGACCAAAACAACAGCATCAATTTCTTCAACAACCTATATGAATACAGTATCACAATTACCAGAATACCAAAATAAATATGGGCAAGGTCAAGAATTTGGTTTTATACCATCGTTCTTATCGGGTGATGGCCCAGCTTTTTCAACATTAGATGAAGTGGTTCATCCTTATGCTGGTTTAGGGAGTATATTTCCAGAGTTTGCAGGTGCAACAGTGCCTTATACAGCAAAACCAGATAATGTTAAAAATCTTTTTGATACAGGTTTAAGTACTATTTATGCATTGTCTATTTCTACATCAAAAGAAAAAGTTGCTTTTAATTTGTCTGCAGGTTATACAGATGAAAAAGGGATAATTGGTAATAACGATTTGAAACGTTTTAATATAGGAATTGGTGGTAATGCACAGGTAACCGATGATTTAAATATTTCAACTACGTTAAATTATTCTACAAGAAAAGTAAACCGTATTCAGTCTAGAGAAATATTTAATCGCATATTTTATTTACCAAGAAATATAGATTTAACAAAACTACCTTACCAAAACCCATTAACAGGTGAATCGGTATATTATAGAAACGATACAAATCCGCTTTGGACATTAAATAATTCAGGTGTTCAAGACGATATAGTTCGTGTTTTTGGAACCTTTAATGCGAATTACCAATTAAATGATGCATTTAACCTTACTTATAGGGTAGGTTATGATAGTGAACATTTGAATACTTTCGACTATTCAAACAAAGGAGGTGTAGGATCTACTATTGGAAGTGAATTTAGAACAGGTTATTTAAACCTTGATAGCAGAAAAGAAGTTGTTGTAGACCAAACTATATTACTTGGTTATAATAAACAGTTAACAGATGACTTAAACTTAGAAGTGCAGATTGGGGTTAATTCTAAATTAACAAAATCGCAAAGAACTTCTTCAGACTCGCAAGGTCAGTTAGTTTACAACTTTTTAAGACCTAGTAATTTTAGCACATCACAATCTAGTTTTTATACCGTAGATGAAAATATTGCTGGGGTATTTGGACAATTTCAGTTAGGATATAAAAATTACTTATACGCAACATTATCTGGTAGAAATGATTGGGGAAGTACAGTAGAATCTGAAAATCAATCTTTATTTTATCCTGGTACATCCGTATCCTTTATTCCTACTTCTGCATTTGATATGGGTGGAGATATTGTTAATTATTTAAAATTAAGAGCAGCTTATGCCACGTCTTCTGGTTTTCCAGGACCTTACAGAACCAGAAATACACTTATTATAGATGCTAACAGATTTGCAGCTGCAGATGGTTCACTCCCTGTAACTAATAGGTTTAGTAGAATATTTGCGAACCCAGATTTAAAACCTGAATTACACCGAGAGTTTGAGATTGGTATTGAAACGAAATTATTTAAAAATAGGGTGACATTAGAAACCTCATTGTATAAAAGAATTTCAGAAGACCAAATTGTAGAATCTCCGTTAGCACCTGCTACAGGATATGATATTCAATTTATTAATTTAGGTAGAGTAGATAATAAAGGGGTAGAAGTTGATTTAGGTATTGATATTGTTAAAAATGAAAATTTTAATTGGAATTTAAGAAACATTTTTACAGCGGATGAATCTTTAGTGGTTGAAACTACTGCAGCAGGTTCTGATATAAATTTAATTGCTGATAGATGGGCAGTTGAAGGATTGCCAATAAACGCTATTAAGGGAGATTATGCGGTGAGAGATAGTGAAGGTAATTTTTTAATTAATAGTAATGGGGGTGCCTCCAGACAAGGAGAAATTGTTAATAGTGCAAATATTGGGTTAGTAGATAAAGTAATTGGAGATCCTAATCCAGACTGGAGATTAACAACAATAAATAGTCTAAGTTATAAAAATTTCACATTTTCTGCACAAATAGAATATAGACATGGTGGCGAAATATCTTCCAGAGCTATAGAAGATCTATTAGAACGTGGTGTAACTAGGGATACCGAGAATAGAGAAGGAACTTTTTTTATACCTGGCTTTTTAGCAGATAGTGGAACAGGAGAACTTATTTTAGATCCAAATGGTAATAAAATACCTAATAACATTCAAATGGGTGGTATGAGAACAGTGTTCTCAAATTATTATGATAATAATGATTTAAGTATGTGGGATGCTTCCGTTTTTCGCTTAAGAGAATTATCTATGGGATATTCTTTTAAAGGAAAAGAAGGAGATAAATTACCATTTGATAAAGTTAATTTAACCTTGACAGGAAGTAACCTTTGGTACGTAGCACCTAATTTTCCAAAGTATGTAAATTATGATCCAGAAAGTGATGGTGGCTTAGGTAGAAATAATGTGCCAAATACGAAACGATTTGCATTAGGTATAACAGTTACTTTTTAAAAACAAATAAACATGAAAAATATATTTAAATATTTAAGTATTGGTTTAGGGGTAACTATTTTTCTCCTATCCTGTGAAGTTACTAATTTTGATTTACAAGATAATCCAAACTTTTTAACTCCTGAAAGTTCAGATCCCGAATTTTTGTTAAATGAAATCCAATTTTTGTTTCAAGACATTATGGGTGATATGGTCAGAAACACAGATGATATTATGCGTTACGAAGCAATGACCGATAATTATGGTGATGTAGCCAGTCCAACGGTTTTAAATATTGAATGGGAACGCTTTTACGAAGCATTAAACATATCAAGAACTATTGAAAATCAAGCTGCTTCAGATTCAAATTTATTGTTTCATAACGCCATAAGTAAATTACTAGTAGGGTATCTTACAGTAACTTTAGTTGATTATGTGGGAAGTATACCTTATGAACAATCATCTAACCCATTAGAATTCCCAAACCCTAAATTAGACAATGGTATAGACCTGTATAAAATGGTGTTGTCTGATATAGATCAGGCTATTATAGATATTAATACTGCTACATTTAATGTATCGTCAGATTTGTTTTACGGAAGTGATAAAGCTAAATGGACAGCTTTTGCAAATTCTTTTAAATTAAGGTTGCTAATACAAACCAGATTAGCAAGTAACGATTTAGGAATTAGCAATTTAGGTGCAGAAATTAATACATTATTAGGTATGAATATAATAGATACAGAATCAGAAGATTTTGTATATCGCCATGCTGCTGTTGAAGAACCAGAGAGTAGGCACTTTTATTTTACAAGAGGATACCTAACTGGATTTTCACAATATATTGGTAATTATTTTATGTGGATGCTAAAAGATTCTAAATCTGAAAAAGATCCTAGAATACGTTATTACCTGTATCGCCAATCAGATATAGATCCCTTTACAGGCCCTCCTTATTTAGCATGTGGAGGTGATCCAGCAGTAGACTTTTGTTATATTGGTGAACATTATTGGGGCTTAGACCATGGAGAGACGAGAACCGGTCGTGGTGATAATAATTTAAGAACTACTTATGGAATTTATCCAGGTGGTGGTGCATTTGATGAAGATCAGTTTGTTGTAGCGTCTAATACTCCTAATTTATTAGGAGCAGGAATACAGCCAATACTAACAGCTTCCTATATTAAATTTTTAACAGCAGAAGCAGCTTTAACTTTAGGTACAAATGGTAATCCTGCTGTGTTATTAGAAGAAGCAATTAGAGCATCTATGTCTAAAGTTTTAAACTTTGGAGGTGTTACTTCTGCATTAGCAGCAACCAATACTGATGTGGATAATTATGTAAATGAAGTTATGATTAATTATAATGCTGCCACATCTGACGATGAGAGATTAAACATAATAATAACAGAATTTTATTTAGCAGGTTTTGGAAATTCAATAGAAGCCTACAACGCTTATAGAAGAACTGGATATCCATTAAATATTCAAATTCCAATTGATAATGATAATCCAACATTTCCAAGAAGCTTCCCTTATTCTAATGATGCAGTGAATAATAACTCGTCTATTGAACAAAAGCAAAATACAGTTAAAATATTTTGGGATACGAATCCAGATGGATTTATAAAATAAATTTTAAACTTAATAACATGAAATACATATATAAATATTTAGCTTTTTTTATTCTAATAATAGGTTGTTCAGATGACAATAACTTATTAGATGATGTTGCCATAAGAGGTGGTTTTATACAATTTGAAGAAGTTCCAGAATTGAGTTTTAATATATTAGAATTAGATACTGCAATTTTATCTACAAAAGTAATTGATCCAAATAATAATATAACTAGTTGCTCACTAGCATTAATTTATAATGAAACTGTAGTAAATGATTTTGTTGTTTTAACGTCGTTTCCTACCAATTTAGAAATAGCCATTAGCGATATTATAAGTGCTTTGGGTCTTACGAATGATGATATTAAATCTAATTCTAAATTCACTTTTTTAGCAACCATAGTTACTCCTACAGGAACGTTTTCAGCCTTAACCCCAAATTTTGTAAATGGTGTGAACATTGGAGGCGATACAGCAAGCCGTTTAAAATCTAGTTCTGTAAGAGATGCAGTTGATTTTGCTATTACTTTTTTTACACCACCAGGAAAAACTATTAAAGGGACTTCTTTTGAAGAAGTTGCTGTAGGAGATGAAAGCGCAAGATATACTCGAAATGGAGGGAATAATGAAGATGGTGATTTAGTTAATGGAGAAAATCCTCCATTTGTAGATTTTATTTCTACAGGTAACGAAATTGGTTTTGATTCAGAATTTGTTGCCATTCCAGGTATTAGCTCAAGTAGTTTAGGGTTTTCTTCAGAACGTATTGGTGTAACAACAGCCTTAGAAGATGTTCAACCATTTCCTGATGGTACACATGCCTTTCATATGGAAGATGCTGATGGAGCAATTAGAATTACTTTCGATACTGTAGATGTTCCAGCTGGTCAAGAAAATTCAGGTGTTTCATTTCAATACTTTTTTAGAAGTACAAGTTGGGAATCTAAAGATGGTATTAAGGCCTATGCAAATATAACAACAGATTCAGGTAGTGAGGTTATAGAAATTGTTAACCGTTTAGGTAGTGATGCGAATGAGGTTGAAGGTGTTTGGAATACTGCAAATTCAGGATTTTTGAAAGGTGTACGCTCATATCAGTTAGTAATTCAAATTCAATCGGGACATGATACAGAAGATATTTATATAGACAATATTATTATTTTTGAACCTGAAGATTAGAAATATTTTTTTTAAAATAAATAGTAATAAATAATGAGAACTAGAGTTTTTATAACTTCTGTATTTCTAAATATCTTTTTCATACTTACTATAAATGCTCAAAAGAGTATAGCCAATTTAGTGGCTTCTGCAACACCAGAAGCCACTAAAGCAGGTGAACTTATATTGAAAAAAGGAGGAAATGCTATAGATGCTGCAGTAGCTGTTGCATTTACTTTAGGAGTCACAGAACCAGCAATGTCTGGTATTGGAGGAAGAACAATGCTAATTGTTTCAATTCCTAATAAACCACCAATTGCAATTGGAGGAATAACCTTAACACCTTCAGTTTTAGAAAGTGATATTGAGAGAAAATATTTAACGTATTACAAGCAAATATCAATTCCTTCCCAAGTAAAAGTATTGCATTATACTTGGAAAAAATATGGAAGTGGAAAATTAAAATGGAATGAATTATTGCAACCAGCAATAAACTATGCTGAAAATGGATTTATAGTTGGTATGCATCGTCACCATGTTTTTAAATTAATGGAGAAGAAATTTATTCAGAGTCCGTACCATAATAAAGAGTTATTAGTAGAAGGTGGAATTCCAGCAAATGGTGACGTAGTTAAACAACCAACATTGGCAAAAACCTTAAAAAGAATTGCTACTCATGGAGCAAATGATTTTTATAAAGGTCAAATAGCAAAAGATATTGCTGAAGATATGGCGAATAATGGTGGATGGATTAGCTATAATGACCTAGTGAATTTCCCAGAGCCTAAAGAGCATAGACCTGTTCATACTACTTATAGAGGATATGATGTGTATTCTTTTATGCCACCAGGTGGTGGTTGGGGTGTACTATTAGCATTAAATTTATTAGAAAATGAAAAGCTTGAAAATATAAATAAATACTCCTTTAAAAGAACAAAAAGTTTGATGAAGGCTCTTAATAAAGCACATAATGATAGAAAAGATGCTCCAATTCTAGATTATATTAATTACCAGCCAGAAGTTAATAAGAAGTTATCTAAAGAATATGCAAAAGACTTGTTTTTTAAAGATAATTCTTCAAATGAAACTTCTGAAAAGGATAACGAACAGGGAGAAACAACACATGTCTCAATTATAGATAAAAATGGTGTTGCAGTAAGTATGACTTCAAGTGTTGGAGGATATTTAGGTTCTGTAACTTCAACAAAAAAATTAGGATTTTTCTATAATAGTTATATAAAAAGTATAATGGGGTTTGGCTTTGGAAAACGAAAACCAATACAACCAAATGCCCTTATTCCTTCGTCAATGAGTCCTAGTTTAGTTAGAAAAAACGGAAAAAATGTATTAGTTATTGGGACTCCTGGAAGTAAAAGAATTGTTTCTACAATTTCACAATTAATACAGCTTTGGATTGATGGAAATGAAAGTATTTCGGAGATAATAAAATATCCAAGAGTACACGCGATAAATGATGAAGTTTATTTAGAAGATCAATCTTTAGATGCCGCAGATTTACAAAAGATTAGAGATGATGGTTTTAAAGTAGTTTTTCCTAGTTACGACTTAACAATTTCTGGATTAAATGCTTATTTTGGCGGTGTTCATGCGATAGAATTTAAAAATGGAATTTGGAAAGCTGCTGCTGATCCTAGGAGAGATGGTACTTCAACAAAAAATTAATATTTTAATAGTAATAATATTATACTTTGTTTCAATTAAGAGGTTGTTGTCTAAACATTTACAACAACCTCTTATTAAAATTTAATAATGAAAATAAAATCGTCCATATTAATTGTAGTTTTAGTTGGATTTTTTCTATTTTCTTGTTCAAAAGAATCAGAAAAAATCTTTAAAGTAGATCAGTTAACGATTGATGCTTCGTTTAAAGGAGCAAGACTTAATCAATTTGAAAAAATAGGAGTTAATACATACAAAGCTCATATTTATCCCGCATTTGAACCTGTTAACAAAAGCCCTTGGTTTGCATTTAGCATAAATTCAAAAACACCTCAAGAAATTAAATTAAAACTTTATTATAATACCTATAAACATAGGTATATACCAAAGTTAAGTTCTGATAGGGTTCATTGGAAAAAAATAGAAGCTAAAAACATTAGTATTGATACAGTATCAGGTGAGGCTACTTTAAAATTGAAACTTACAAATAAGAAATTATTTATTGCTGCTCAAGAAATCGATTCTTCAGAAGACACCTATAATTGGTTATTTAAAATATTAAAAGAGAATAATTTTTTAAGAAAAGAGATTGTAGGTACAACAGTAAAAAAACAGCCTATTTATGCGGTAATATCAGAAAATAAAAATATAAAAAAATCAGTTGTATTAATTGCAAGGCAACATCCTCCTGAAATTCCTGGAGGAACAATTGGATTTAGAAGTTTTTTTGAGGAATTAATGTCTAATTCTCCTTTAGCTATTAAGTTTAGATCAACTTACAATATTTATACATTTCCATTATTAAACCCAGATGGTGTTGATATGGGAAATTGGAGGCACAATGCAAATGGAGTAGATTTAAATAGAGATTGGGTTGATTTTTCACAACCAGAAACTCAAACTGCAAGAAATTTCATTTTAGATAAAGTTAAAGAGGGAAAGAGTATAAATTATGCCATAGATTTTCACACCTCCTATTCTGGACCTTATTTATTGGTTCTTGATAGCATTAATCAAAAAAAGGTAAAAGGATTAACAAGTAAATGGATAAAAGACATTGAGAATAATTCCAAATTTAAAGTAGAAGCCAGAAAAAGAAGTCAGGAATTACCTTATTGTTATAATTGGTTCTATAATACATTTAAAGCGGAAGCTGTAACCTATGAAGATGGTGATGAAATAGATAGAGAAATCATAAAAGATAGAGCTAGAGTATATGCCTTATATTTTATGAAAATTATGAATTTAAAAATTAAAGAAGAATTATGAAATTAATAAGCCAAAGATTATTCCTATTATTTACAATAATTATTTTAAGTGTTTCGTGTAAAAAATCAATTACAGCGGATATTGTAATAAGAAATGGTATTGTTTACAATGGAGAAAATGAGACACCATTAAACGTTTCAATTGCAATTAAGAATGATAAAATTATCTATGTAGGAAATGAAAATAAATATACAATCAATGCCGACAAAATAATTGACGCTAGCGGATTAATTGTAAGCCCGGGGTTTATAGATCCACATACACATGCAGATAGAGATTTAGTAAAACCAAGCACCTCTCAAAATCTACCTTTTTTAATGCAAGGTATAACCACTGTTGTTGTTGGGAATGATGGTGATAGTTACTTTCCTTCAAAAAAGTATAAAGAATTATATAAAAAAAATGGAGTTGGAACAAATGTAGCTTTATTAGTGGGGCAAGGAACTATACGTAGCCAAATAATTGGAAAAAGTGATAAAGTAGCTTCAGTAGATGATATCTTAAAAATGAAAGCTCTAGTACAGCAAGAAATGGACGAGGGTTGTTTTGGTATGTCAACAGGGTTATTTTATGCACCAGGAAGTTATGCAACAACAAAGGAAGTTATTGAATTAGCTAAAATAGTTGCTGAAAATGATGGTATATATGACACGCACTTACGAGACGAAAGTTCCTATACGGTTGGTTTAATACCTGCAGTTAAAGAAGCTATTGAAATTGGAAAAGAAGCGAAATTACCAATTGTTATTTCACATATAAAATGCTTAGGTGTAGATGTTTGGAATCAAAGTTCTGAAATTATTGAGCTAATTGAAAACGCGAGAAAAAATGGTATTAACGTTACCGCAAATCAGTACCCTTATGATGCTTCTGCAACCGGATTAAAAGCAGCTGTAGTACCTAGATGGGCTGAAAGTGGAGGGAAAGATTCTTTATTTATAAGATACAACAATTCTAAATTAAAAGCCAAAATATTAGAAGAAACAAAACAGAATATTACACGTAGAGGAGGTCCTGAAAAAATACTAATTGTAAAAGTTAATGATAGTATATATCTAGGAAAAAATTTATTAGAAATTTCTGAAATGCTTCATATACCAGCAGAGCAGGCTGTTTATGAAGTTTTAAAAAATAATTATGCTAGAATAGCATCGTTCAATATGAATGCAAAGGATATTTTAAATTTTATGAAACAACCTTGGTTGGTAACAGGGTCTGATGGTAATACTGGGCATCCACGTAAATATGGTTCATTTCCTAGGAAATACAACAAATATGTGAAGCAAGAAAAAGTGATTAATTTGGCTCAATTTATAAATAGAAGTACTTCTAAAACAGCTGAAATAATTAAAATACCAAATAGAGGAAAGTTAAAAAAAGGGTATTTTGCCGATGTTATTATTTTCAATCCAGAAACATTTAAAGATAAAGCTAATTACACCAATGCTTTTCAATATTCTGAAGGATTGGAGTATAGTATTATTAATGGAAAATTATCCATAGAAAAAGGAAAATATACGAATCTTTTAAACGGAAAAGTTTTAGAAAAATAAGAAATCATGAAAAAAATAAATTTAATTTATGCAGTTTTATTACTTTTAGTAGTTACTTCTTGTAAACAAAATCAAAAAGAAAATAAATCCATACAAATTGAGAATGATAAACCAAACATTATAAATACGATTATTAATGATAAAGAAAATTTTTATTATGTAGATTTTAGTAATTACCCTAGTAATAATGCAAGTCTTCCTATTGGAGTATTCGACTCTGGGACAGGTGGTCTTACAGTTTTAAAGGCAATTGTAAATTACGATCAAAATGAAAATAATTCATATCAACCAGGAAGTGATGGTATTCTCGATTTTAATAAAGAAAATTTTATTTATTTAGGAGATCAGGCTAATATGCCGTATGGTAATTATTTTAAAGAAAATAAAGTTGATTTATTAAAGGAACACATTATTAAAGATACTCAGTTTTTAATGGGTAATAAATATTATGCTTCAGCGAATGCTATTTCAGTAAATACAGATAAAAAACCTGTAAAAGTAATTGTTATTGCCTGTAATACTGCTACAGCCTATGGGAAAGAGTATATTGAAGAGTTTTTAAAAAAGGCAAAATCAGACATTAAAGTAATTGGTGTAATTGATGCTGGTGTAAGAGGTGTTTTAGAAACTATAAAAAAAGATGAAAACGGTATAATAGGTGTTTTAGCAACAACAGGTACTGTAGCTTCAAAGGGATACCAAAACACCATTTTTAAATTTAAAAATCAATTAGGATTTACAGGGAATATTGAAGTGTTTTCACAAGGAGGAATTGGAATTGCTGAAACTGTAGATGAAGATGCTAACTATTTTAATAAAAATCTAAAGAAACCGAGGAAAGATTATAAAGGTCCGGCATTGGATGGAGATGTTAAGATTGATAGAACTTTGTTTGATATATATAATTTTGATTTTAACAATAGTAAAATGTTGTGCGATTCAGAAAAAGCAGATGATTGTTCAATTTTACAAATTAACGATGCTGAAAATTATGTGCGTTATCATGTCGTTACTTTGTTAGAAAATATTAGAAAATCAAATACTTCAAATCAATTAAAATCAATTATTTTAGGATGTACACATTATCCATATTTAATAGATGAGATAAACTTAGTATTGAATGAGTTGTACAATTATAAAAGTAAAAATGGGAATTATTTATATAGAAAGTTTATGGCTGAAAACATTCAGTTAGTAGATCCTGCTGTAAATACAGCTAAAGAATTGTATGAACATTTAAATAAAAAAGAGTTATTCAATCCAAATGGAAATATTAAGGATAGTGAGTTTTATATAAGTGTGGCAAATAAGGATAATAAAAATACGATTCTTAATGAAGAAGGAAAATTTCCGTACAACTATAAATACGGTAGAAATGCTGGAGAAATTCAAGAATATGTTAAGGTAGTACCTTTTAGTAGAGATAATATTTCAGAAGATATATTAACACGTTTTCAAAAACAAATTCCTTATGTATATCAATTAATGCAAAATTTTAATGCAAAAAATGATAAAACTAAAAACTTAAAACAAGAACAAAAAATATAATAATTAATGCAAAATTTTAAGCAATTTTTGTTCTTGTTTTTAGTAGTTGTTTTCAACTCTTGTGGTGGCTCTGATGATTCTCCAGAACCAGTAATAGATAAAACTCCACCTACTGCACCTACAAATTTACAGGGAGATAACATAACAAAAACTTCGCTTGATTTAACTTGGATAGCTTCTACAGATAATGTTGGAGTAACGGCCTATATTTTATATAAGAATGGAATTAATTATGTAGCAACAACAAGTACAACTTATACTATTACAGAATTAAATTCTAATACAAATTATAATTTTAAAATTTCAGCCAAAGACGCAGCAGAAAATGAGTCTGTGTTTAGTAATGTACTTGAAATTACAACGGAACAAGAAGATTTAGATATTCCAGAAAACGTAAATGTAATTTGGCCATTAAGTGGCGACTCTACATTTTCACCAAATAGTGGAGATGAAATTGCTGACGGATATGGCCCTCGAATGTTAAGTGGTAATTACGACTTCCATAGGGGAATTGACTTTCCTGAGCCTACTGGAACCCCAATTTATACAAGCTTAAGAGGTGGTCAAGTGGTCAGAGTAGAAGCATCTCAGCCAGGATCAACTTTTGAACGTTGGGGTAACTGGGTTGTAATAGCTTATCCGGCTAGTTCACATCCCAACCCAGATCATAGCAGTGTTTTTCAGATAGCCTATCTTCACCTTTCAAGTGTGAATGTTAATGTTGGACAAAATATTAGTATAGGGGAAAAGATTGGAGAAGTGGGTAATACTGGTGTTGGAATTAACACAGAGCATCTCCATTTTGAATACTACGATACTATTGATAGTGGTTTGATTCAGAAAAGACATAGTAGAAATCCATTTACTTTGTTACCATATACTACAATAACACCAACTGTAACTTCTTCTAAATCAAACTCTGTAATAACTGTTAACATTGAACAAACTGTACCTAGCCTTGATGTTGTTGAAATAGCTCTTTTGGTAGATGAGATTACTATTAATCCAGTCTTGAATTTTGAACAAAGGATTGGAATGGACATAAACGATGAAGATAATGATACTTATACAGATATTGATGGTACTGTGATAAATGTTGCTCCAACTAACTTTAGTGAAGGAGATTCAATGTATTATCTGAGTATTACATTTACAAATGATGTGTTTAGCAGCATTTCAAATTATCAAGTGAAATTAACAAATGCTAAAGGTGAGGAATTTATTTATTAATATTTGTTAACCAGAGAACATAGGTAAAGCCCTTGTAGTACAAATGATGAATATCTTGCTAAATAAATATGTAGAAGAATTGGAATATAATATTGCTAGCGGAAAGCTTTCGGGTGAAAATATTAAATATACAGAAAAGTTTAATAGAAGAATTTTAATAAAAAATATAATAATTAATGAATAATCTTAAACAATTTTTGTTCTTGTTTTTAGTAGTCATTTTCAACTCTTGTGGTGGCTCTGATGATTCTCCAGAACCAGTAATAGATATAATTCCACCCACTGCACCTACAAATTTACAGGGAGATAACATAACAAAAACTTCTCTTGACTTAACCTGGACAGCTTCTACAGATAATGTTGGAGTAACAGCCTACATTTTATATAGAAATGGAATTAATTATGTAGCAACAACAAGTACAACTTATACTATTACAGGATTAAATTTTAATACAAATTATAATTTTAAAATTTCAGCCAAAGACGCAGCAGAAAATGAGTCATCGTTTAGCAATGTACTTGAAATTACAACGGAAGATGACAATCCTATATTAGTTAAAACTACTGGTAATATTGAAACTTATATAGGGAATTTTATAAATGGAGTGCCTGGAGATTCAGGGAATAACTACAAGAAACCAACATCAAATCAATTAGTTACATGGGAAATTGTTATAAATGAAATTTTAAATCAAAATATTTCTGAGGCTGTACTTAAATCTTCTGAGTTGAATTATCAAATAAACGAATTTACAGATACTACTCTAACACCAAATCAAATATTTTATATACTAGAAGAAAAGAGTGTAAAAGAGAATCATTGGGGTGTTTATGTATTTAGTAAAACACCAAGTATTGGCAATTTAATTCTTCAAGCTCCACATATAAAAAACGATATTAATACAGGTAAGCAAGCGTTTTATTGTTTTAAAAATAACCTTGCAAAAGCAGTTTTTTTAAGTGGAACACATCGCTGTAATCATTCAGAATTTTCATCTTGTTCTGGTACTACAACAACGTGTAATTCTGGGTCTCAGCCTTATAGAATTTCTGATATGGCACATAATACAAATACAGTTTTTCAAAAAACAACAGAAATTTTGTATACAAATGTGGCAAATTCGGTCTTTATTCAGCTACATGGATTTGGTAAAAACGATTCAGATCCATATGTAATTATGAGTAATGGAACAAGAGAAACACCTACAATTGATTATGCTTTACAAATTAAAGAAGCACTGATGAATGAAGATAGTTCGTTGACTTTTAAATTAGCTCATTTAGATACGGATTGGACTAGGTTAATTGGATTCACAAATACTCAAGGTAGATTTATAAATGGTTCATCAAATCCTTGTAATACTTCTGCCACAACAACAACAGGAAGATTTATTCACATTGAACAAGAAAAATCAAAATTAAGAGAAAATCAAGATGGCTGGTTAAAAATGAGTAATGCACTTAAATCTGTTTTTGAATAAAGGATAAATTGAAAGCATTAATAATAATTGAAAGAACTTAAATTTTAAAACTTTTAGATGAAAAAATTAGCATTACATTGGCAAATATTACTAGGTATGGTTGCAGGTGTTTTAGTAGGATTACTAATGACACAGTTTG
>NZ_JASFZF010000127.1:0-4328 GCF_046055765.1 Lutibacter sp.
AACACATTTAAGAAATAAAGAAAAGTCAATAAGGTTAGAAACTAATTTAGTGTAAAGTCTAATCTTTAACTTGTGTAAACCATGTATCTTAACGAACATTTGGTATGAAAAATGAACATCATAACTACAAAGTGGAAACCTGAACTTTATAATGAAAAACATTCATTTGTTTACGATTATGGTGAGAATCTTATAAAACTACTTGACCCAAAAGCAAATGAACGGATTTTGGATTTAGGTTGTGGTTCTGGACAACTAACATTTAAAATTAATGAATTAGCTAAAGAAACGATTGGAATTGACAAATCCCAAGAAATGATTGATGATGCTAAATCAAAATTTAAGAACATAGAGTTTCAAGTTGGAGATGCTGGCAATTTCGAATTCAATGAAAAATTTGATTCAATTTTTTCAAATGCAACGCTTCACTGGGTAAAAAACTATAAAGATGCCATAAAATGTATGTTTGAAAACTTGAAATCAAATGGAAAAATTGTTCTTGAGTTCGGTGGAAAAGGAAATGTTCAAACAATCGTTAATCAGTTAAGAGATTCATTGCGTAATAGAGGCTATATTGAACAATCCGAATTAGACTTATGGTATTTTCCTTCAATTGGTGAATATTCGACTGAATTAGAATCTGTCGGATTTAGAGTTCTTTTAGCAGAACATTTTGATCGCCCAACAGAACTTGCTAATGAAAAGTCTGGAATAAAAGACTGGATTTCAATGTTTGCAGAAAGTTTCTTTAAAGATGTTAGTTTTAATCACATTGAAGAGATTAAAAATGAGGTGCAAGATAAAGTGAAAGAAAAATGCTTGATTAATGGAAAATGGTTTGCTGATTACAAAAGAATTAGAATCGTAGCAATAAAAGAATAAAACGTTTGATAACAACGTGTATAAAAAATAGCTAAAACTGTAATAAATTCAATGGTTTGTGTATTTTTACTGTGGATATTTTTCCTGCGAAAAATTATCCACATATTTAACCGCTAAATTTCATACACAAACCGTTGTAATTCATAGCGGATTTCAGGTCTGAAATCCACAATTTGAGTTTTAAAGTAGCTTAAGAACTCTCAGAATAATTACGTTGCCCGATTTTAATATTGAAACGCAAAAGAAATGATAATTGAATCGGTACGATTTTGAGCACAATTACGGAATGAAAAGTTGAAATGTGAAAAATTTCCAATCACAACGGAGTTTAAGCATTAAATTGGTTCGATTTTAGCACAACAACGGAGAAATGAGCGAAACGAAACCTAAAAATGACAAATTGAACTAAACGGAAAACATTTTTGACTTTGCCAATCTTAGCGGATTTGAAAGTTGCCAGTAATTAAATATCTATAGGTGAAATTGATATCAATATAAATACTATCGATTTTTTTTATACTATAAATATTCCGTTCTTTGTATTTCATTAAAATAATTAATTATGTCGAAAAACAAAAAGATAACAACAAGCACTGGGTGTCCCATAAATCATTATGAAGACACTCAAACGGTAGGAGAAAGAGGACCAGCATTATTACAAGACTTTTTTCTACAAGAAAAATTAGCACAATTTAATAGAGAAAGAATTCCCGAAAGAATTGTACATGCTAAAGGTACGGGTGCTTATGGTAAGTTTACTGTAACTCACGATATTTCTAAATATAGTAGAGCAAATCTATTTTCTGAAATAGGAAAAGAAACAAAACTATTTGTTCGTTTTTCTACTGTTGGCGGTGAAAAAGGTTCTGCAGATACTGAAAGAGATCCAAGAGGATTTGCAGTGAAATTTTATACTAAAGAAGGAAATTGGGATATAGTAGGAAATAACACACCAGTTTTCTTTATTAAAGATGCTAAAAAATTTCCTGATTTTATCCATACACAAAAAAGAAATCCAAAAACAAATTTAAAAGACGCCACTATGGTTTGGGATTATTGGTCTTTAAATCCTGAAAGTTTACATCAAGTTTTGATATTAATGTCTGATAGAGGAACACCTGATGGTTACAGGCATATGAATGGTTATGGAAGTCATACTTTTTCAATGGTAAATAAAGCTAATGAGCGTTTCTATGTGAAATTTCATTACAAAACAAAGCAAGGAAACAAAACTTTTACAGATGCTGAGGCAAGTGAATTAAAAGGTACAGATCCAGATTATGCACAAAGAGATTTAGTGAATGCCATTAAAAAAAGAGATTTTCCTAAATGGACACTAAAAATTCAAATAATGACCCTGAATGAAGCCAAAAAATTTCAATGGAACCCGTTTGATTTAACAAAAATCTGGCCTCATTCAGATTTTCCATTAATGGATGTTGGAGAAATAGAATTGAATGAAATACCAGAAAATTATTTCCAAGATGTGGAACAAGCAGCATTTTCACCTTCAAATTTAGTTGATGGAATTGGTTTTTCACCAGATAAAATGTTACAAGGACGTATTTTTGCATATTCAGATGCACAACGCTACAGAATTGGAGCAAATTACAATGCATTACCTGTAAATAAATGCCTATATGCTACAACCAATTATCACAGAGACGGAGCAATGCGTTTTGATGGAAATGGAGGTAGTTCTCAAAATCATTTTCCAAATAGTTTTGATGGAAATTATGTAGATGACAAACATAAAAGTCCATCTTATCAATTAGACAATAATGAAGTTGCTTATTTTGACAGAAACTTAAATGATGACGACCATTATTCTCAACCAAAAGGATTGTTTGAGGAGGTAATGACAGAAGTACAACAACAAAATACAATTAGCAATATTGTTAATGCAATGAGTGGAATTGAAGGAGAAAAGAAAGATGAAATTATAAACCGTCAATTATGTCATTGGTTTAGAGTAAGCCCTAAATTAGGAGTAGGAATTGCAAAAGGATTAAATGTAAATATAGACGAATATATGTAATAATAACTACAGGTAACAATGTATAAAAATAATAGCGGTTTTAGTGTTGAATTCAAAGTTAGCTCCTCTAACAAAAATGAGTGTAAAACCGAAAGTTTAGTACTTCAAAATCCGCTACTATTCTTATGCCAAACGTTAGGTGCAAGCGGACCCGTCCTGAAATATGTATACACAAAACCACAAGTATATGTATAAAAAATGACAGAGTAACCAGACCTTTACAAATGTAGCTCATGCCAAAAGAGCAACAAAAAATGCAATTAAATTATACAACCAAATAAGATTACACGTATCTTTGGATTATAAAACTCCTAATTCGGTATACAAAAATGTAGCTTAATAATTAATTTTAACCTGTAGCCGTATTTCAGGACTAGACATGCAGATTAAAAATCGTAAAAAATTAAACCTTTTAATAAAAAATATGTCTTATCATAATATTGATTTAAACCAAATTTAGCTTTTATGAGAATGATAATATTTTTACAGATAGCACTTTTGTTAAGTGCGTGTGACAAAACTACTGATCCAATACCAACAAATAATAGCAAATACACTTTTGTTGCGATACATTTTGAAGCAGGGTATAAAGGTCGATTGGATAATGATTTACCGATAGATTTACCTGAAGAGTATTTAACAATGGATTTTGGCTGGCAGGAATATTTATTTGAAACAGCAGAAAAATTAATTCAAAAAGCTAATGATTATGGTTTTCATCTTACTTTGGAATTTAACCCACAATGGGCAGAATATATTCTTTTAGATAATTCAAAAATAAATACGGTTAAACAATGGCAAGAGCGAGGACACGAAATTGCATTTCATCATCATTCATTGAATCATCCAGACTGGAATGGGTATTCTAATGACCCAAATGCGGTAGGTAATCCAATTCCATTTCTAGGGAATGTTAATATAGGTTTAGATTTTGTAAGGAATTTGGCTACACCTGAAGATGTTACAACAGCTATGATTGGTGGTTTGCCTATTGATATGCCCCAGAGCTACGAAAACACCTCCGAAAATTTAATATTTACTAGTGGAAATCAATATAGCTCGTTTGAACAATATGGCAATCTTAGAAGTTTAAAACCATACAGGATTATAAAAAATAACGGAGCAGAAATTACTTTTGTTACTCATAGACAATTAACAACAATATCCAATGATTTCACCATTGAGGAAGCTCTGAATATTTTTAAAGCAGAGTATAATAATATTCAAGATGAGGAGATTTATGGACTAGTATTTCATTGCTATGATTATCTTAAAGCAGAAGACACATATAACAACTGGTTTGAATTTATTAAAAATAATGGTGATACAATAAAAACTGTTAGCGAAGTAATTTCTGAATACGAATATGAAATACCAATTGAGTGATTGTAAATAGAATTAATATAAA
>NZ_JASFZF010000128.1:0-7875 GCF_046055765.1 Lutibacter sp.
CTTCTTTTTTAATACTAATTATTTGGGCGTTACCGTAAACGGTCGGGCTTTTCGTTATATCTTTTTTTTCAAAAAAGGATGTCACTACAATCCCTAACGTAACAGGTATGAATATTTTTAAATAACCGAGAATGAGTACAATACAAGAAGAAATAAAAAAACGAATTTTAGTGTTAGATGGTGCTATGGGAACTATGATTCAGCAATATAATTTTTCAGAAGAAGATTATAGAGGTGAACAGTTTAAAGATTTTCATATTTCAGTAAAAGGAAATAATGATATGCTTTCAATTACACAACCTGAAGCTATTAAAGCAATTCATAGAAAATATTTAGACGCAGGAGCCGATATTATTGAAACCAATACATTTTCAGGAACTACCATTGCAATGGCAGATTATGAAATGGAAGATTATGTGTACGAAATCAATTTTCAATCGGCAAAATTAGCAAAAGAAGCTGCAGTAGAATTTACGGCTAAAAACCCTTTAAAACCACGTTTTGTAGCAGGTTCAATGGGACCAACCAACAAAACAGCAAGTATGTCACCTGATGTGAACGACCCAGGCTATAGAGCCGTTACATTTAACGATTTAAAAACTGCTTACAAACAACAAGCTGAAGCATTATTAGATGGTGGTGTAGATATTTTAATGGTAGAAACTATTTTTGATACCTTAAATGCAAAAGCAGCACTTTTTGCTATTGAAGAAATTAAAGAAGAACGTAACATTGAAGTACCAATTATGGTGAGTGGTACCATAACAGATGCAAGTGGAAGAACCTTATCTGGTCAAACAGCAGAAGCTTTTTTAGTTTCGGTATCACACATTCCATTATTGTCGGTCGGATTTAATTGTGCATTAGGCGCAAGTCAATTAACACCTCATTTAGAAGTGTTGGCACAAAAATCAAATCTCTCAATTTCAGCACATCCAAATGCAGGCTTACCAAACGCTTTTGGTGAATATGATGAAACACCAGCTCAAATGGCCGATCAAATTAAAATTTATTTAGAGAAAAATTTGGTAAATATTATAGGAGGTTGTTGCGGTACAACACCAGCCCATATTAAAGCAATTGCAGATGTGGTTGATGAATATAAATTTAGAAATGTTGAATGATGAGTGAAGTTTATAAGTATTTAAAACTGTCAGGACTTGAACCGTTAATAATTACACCAGAAAGTAATTTTATTAATATTGGTGAGCGTACAAATGTTGCGGGATCTCGTAAATTTTTACGATTGATAAAGGAAGAGAAATTTGATGAGGCGTTAGCTATCGCACGCCATCAGGTTGAAGGTGGCGCACAAATTATCGATATTAATATGGATGATGGTTTAATTAACGGAAAAGAGTCTATGGTTCGGTTTATGAATTTGATTGCTGCAGAACCAGATATTGCACGTGTTCCAATAATGATTGATAGCTCTAAATGGGAGATTATTGAAGCTGGTTTACAAGTGGCACAAGGTAAATGTATTGTAAACTCCATTAGTTTAAAAGAAGGGGAAGTTGAATTTATTCGTCAAGCTACATTAATAAAAAGGTATGGTGCTGCAGTAATTGTAATGGCTTTTGATGAAGTTGGACAGGCTGATAATTATGAGAGAAGAATTGAAATAGCAAAACGTTCGTATGCTGTTTTAGTGAATAAAGTAAAATTTGCTTCAGAAGATATTATTTTCGATTTAAATATTTTTCCTGTAGCAACAGGAATGGATGAACACAAAAGAAATGCTATCGATTTTATTGAAGCTACACGTTGGGTTCGTAAAAATCTACCAAATGTAAGTGTAAGTGGTGGTGTAAGTAACGTTTCGTTTTCTTTTCGTGGAAATAACGGAGTTCGTGAAGCAATGCACTCGGTATTTTTGTACCATGCCATAAAAGCTGGAATGAATATGGGAATTGTAAATCCCACAATGTTAGAAATTTACGATGAAATTCCTAAAGATTTATTAAAACATGTTGAAGATGTAATTTTAAATAGAAGGGATGATGCAACCGAACGCCTTTTAGACTTTGCCGAAACAGTGGTTAGTTCAACTAAAGAGCGTAAAGTGGATATGTCTTGGCGAGAAAATACATTACAAGAAAGAATTACCCATGCGTTGGTAAAAGGATTAGATGAATTTATTATTGAAGATGCTGAAGAGGCACGTTTAAAATCAGTAAAACCAATTGAAGTTATTGAAATTAATTTAATGACAGGAATGAATGTTGTTGGAGATTTGTTTGGGGAAGGAAAAATGTTCTTGCCACAAGTAGTGAAATCTGCTCGTGTCATGAAAAAAGCAGTGGCTTATTTAAATCCTTTTATTGAAGAAGACAAAGGTGAGGAAGTTAGAACATTAGGAAGAATAGTAATGGCAACTGTAAAAGGAGATGTTCATGATATTGGTAAAAATATTGTAGGTGTTGTTTTAGCGTGTAATAACTATGAAATTATAGATTTAGGTGTGATGGTTTCTCCAGAAAAAATTATTGAAACTGCAAAATCTGAAAATGTTGATATTATTGGTTTAAGTGGTTTAATTACTCCTTCGCTAGATGAAATGGTGTATTTAGCAAAAGAAATGGAGCGTCAAAATTTTAAAGTTCCGTTGTTAATTGGTGGAGCAACTACCTCAAAAGCACATACGGCTGTAAAAATTGATTCTCAATATAAAAATGCAGTTGTTCATGTGCACGATGCATCTAGAGCAGTGACTGTTGTAGGAGATTTATTGAACACAAGAACAAATCAGAAGTATATGGAAGAGATAAAAGCAGATTATGTAAAAGTCCGTGAAGGTTTTTTAAATCGCTCCAAACGAAAGGAATATTTAACGCTTCGAGAAGCTAGAAATAATAATTTTAAAATTGATTGGAATTCAACAAAAATTGCAACACCAAACTTTATTGGAACTCAGGTTATTGAAGATTTTGATTTAACAAAATTAGTTGATTATATAGATTGGAATCCGTTTTTTAGAACGTGGGAATTACATGGAAAATTTCCAGCAATTTTAACAGACAAAATAGTTGGAGAAGAAGCAACTAATTTATTTTCAGATGCAAAGTTATTGCTAGCCAAAATTTTGAATGAAAAGCTATTGAAGGCAAAAGCTGTTTTTGGAATTTTTTCTGCAAATACTGTTGAAGATGATATTGAAATATATGCTGATGTAGAAAGAACAGAAGTTGATGCTAAGTTTGTAACCTTACGTCAACAATTAAAAAAGAAAGCAGGAATTCCTTCCATTGCTTTGTCCGATTTTATTGCGCCAAAATACACAGAAATTGAAGATTATATAGGGGCTTTTTGTGTGTCAACAGGATTTGGAACAGCCGAATTAGCTGCTGAATTTGAAAAAGACCACGATGATTATAATTCAATTATGATTAAAGCGTTGGCTGATAGATTGGCTGAGGCTTTTGCGGAATATTTACATGAAAAAGTTAGAAAAGAATATTGGGGATATGCAGTTTCAGAAGTTTTCTCAAATTCAGATTTAATTAAAGAAAATTATGTAGGAATCAGGCCAGCACCGGGATATCCTGCTTGTCCAGATCATACAGAAAAGCGAACAATTTGGGAGTTGTTGCAAGTGAAAGAAACTATTGGTGTTGAATTAACAGATAGTTTGGCAATGTGGCCGGCCGCATCTGTTTCTGGCTATTATTTTGGTAATGAGAATTCAAAATATTTTGGATTAGGAAAAATAACACAAGAGCAGGTTAAAGATTTTGCATCAAGAAAAAATATGGACATTGAAACCGCGAAGAAATGGTTAAACCCAAATTTAGCGGAGTAATCTCTTAAAGTTTCAAAGGCGAAATAATAGAAAAGTGTTATTGAAAATACAGTCATACTGAGCTTGTCGAAGTATGTTTTTTGAAATTATAAATAGAAAGTTTAATGATATAATTAAAACTAAAATTGCGTTAGCGATAGTAGAGGTATCCTTTTTTAAAGTGAAACGGAGAAAAAGATAAAACGAATAGCGCGACCTGAAAGGAACGCCCAACAATTAAAAATATTAAGTAAAACGTTCGTTGTTTAAGGTACAATTAAACGATTCAATAAGAGAATTTTTAAATAATAATGTAATAATGAAGGTAACAGAGCATATAAAACAAGCCAACGGAAAAGCACTATTTTCATTTGAAATAGTACCACCACAAAAGGGACAAAACATACAGGAATTATATAATAATATTAATCCGTTAATGGAATTTAAACCACCTTTTATTGATGTAACCACATCAAGAGAAGAATATGTATATATTGAGAAAAAAGGGTTGTTAGATCGGAAAATAACACGAATGCGCCCAGGAACTGTAGGTATTTGTGCATCGTTAAAATATAAATATAATGTAGATGCAATTCCACACGTGTTATGTGGAGGTTTTACGAAAGAAGAGACCGAATATGTACTGGTTGATTGTCATTATTTAGGGTTGGATAACGTGATGGCATTACGTGGAGACGCTATGAAACATGAAAAATATTTTTCAGCAACTAAAAACGGAAATCAGTTTGCTTCAGAATTGGTTACTCAAATTAAAAATTTAAATAAGGGTAAATATTTACACGAAATTATTGAAACACCATATAATTCTGATTTTTGTATTGGAGTGGCTGGTTATCCCGAAAAACATTTAGAATCTCCAAGTTTAGATTCAGATTTGAGAAGATTAAAAGAAAAAGTTGATGCAGGAGCCGATTATGTAGTAACTCAAATGTTTTTTGATAATAAAAAATACTTTGATTTTGTGGAAAAAGCACGTAGTATTGGAATAACAGTTCCTATAATTCCTGGGATTAAGCCAATAGCTATTAAAAGACATTTACAAGTGTTACCACAAGTATTTAAATTAGATTTACCTGAAATTTTAATTTCTGAAGTTGAAAAATGTAAAGATAATAAGCAGGTGCGCCAAATAGGTGTTGAATGGGCCATTGAACAATCTAAAGAATTAATAACGAAAGGAGTACCTGTGGTTCATTTTTATTCTATGGGGAAATCGGATAATATAAGGGAGATAGCAGCCTCAGTTTTTTAAAAATTAATTTTGTTAATAATACCATAGATAAAAGTAATATATGTTAACTTGAAATGGTAAAATATTTGTTTACTTTTGTACGAGTTAAATAGATATTAATAATTTTAAAAAATAAAATATGGCATTAGAAGTAACAGACGTAACTTTTGACGAAGTAGTTTTAAAATCAGATAAACCTGTAATGGTTGATTTTTGGGCAGCATGGTGTGGACCTTGTAGAATGGTTGCTCCGATTATGGATCAATTAACAGCTGAATATGAAGGTAAAGCAACAATAGCAAAAGTAGATGTTGATGCAAATCAAGAATTCGCAGCTAAATACGGAGTTAGAAATATTCCAACAGTTTTAGTGTTTAAAAACGGGGAAGTTGTTGAAAAACAAGTTGGTGTTGCACCAAAATCTGTATATGAGCAAAAAATAAATGCGCATTTATAAGATATAAGTAATATACATTTATAAGGCTTAACAATTAATTTGTTAAGCCTTTTTATTTTATAGTATATTTACCTGTATTTATAAAGATAATGAGTCCTTTAACCGTAAAAAATATTTCAGAATTAAGCAATCTTGAGTTGTTAGCTAATCAAGTAGTTGAAGGCTTTATTACGGGTATACATAAAAGTCCGTTTCATGGGTTTTCGGTTGAATTTGCGGAGCATAGGTTGTATAATAAAGGAGAAAGTACACGTCATATAGATTGGAAATTATATGCAAAAACTAAAAAATTATTTGTAAAACGGTACGAAGAAGAAACTAATTTACGATGCCATATTATAATTGATAATTCTGCATCTATGCATTATCCAATAATTAAAAACCCTTCAATAAACAATTTATCTAAGATTTCTTTTTCAGCAATAGCTTCTGGAGCTTTAATGGAAATTTTAAAACGTCAGCGTGATGCTGTTGGATTAAGTATTTATAGTGATAAGGTAGATCATTATTCACCGTCAAAAGGAAGTGATAGACATAGAAGAATGTTATTGACATATCTTGAAGATTTATTAAAAAAAACTTCAAAAAGTACGACTGAAACCTATAAAATTTTGCATGAAATTGCTGATAAAATTCATAAGCGATCACTCATTTTTTTGTTTACAGATATGTTTCAAACTACAAAGAACGAAACTGAGTTATTTGAGGCTTTACGTCATCTAAAATACAATAAACATGAAGTTGTACTGTTTCATACCTTTGATGGAAAATTAGAGTTAAATTTCGATTTTGAAAATTCATCGAAGAAATTTGTTGATGTTGAAACTGGAGAAGAAATAAATTTGTATGCTTCATCTGTGAAAAAACAGTATAAAATTGAAGTCGAAAATTATTTTAATAATTTGAAATTGAAATGTATGCAATATAAAATTGATTATGTACCGGTAGATATAAATAAAGGGTTTAATCAAATCTTAGTTTCTTATTTAATAAGCAGAAAAAGATTTTTGTAAAAACTTATAAAAAAGCTTTGCATATATAAAAAACACTACTATATTTGCATCCGCTAAGAGCAACGGTCTGGTAGTTCAGCTGGTTAGAATACCTGCCTGTCACGCAGGGGGTCGCGGGTTCGAGTCCCGTCCAGACCGCTTAATAAAGCAAATTAAAACCTTAACAATCTTATAATTAGAGAGTTAAGGTTTTTACTTTTTATATTATTCCCACATTATCTCCACAATATTTTATTTAACTTTAAAGAAAAAATGATTAAACATTATTCTTCCAAACGTGCAATGATAGATATTTTATCTATTAAAGAACAGGTAATCAGAGCGTTTAAAAATGAAAGAAAATACAAACCATTTCTTGATTTTATTTTTGCCAAGGATTATTTGAATGATGATGACATAGAGTTTCCCTCTATGAAACTAATTTCTGAAGCAATCAATCTTAATTATACACAATTAAGTAAATTAATTAAAGAACTTTATTACAGGTTATTTGATGATGAGGTACTAAACTTTAAATTTGATTTTAAAGAAGTAGAAATTGTATTTTATATAAGGTATTTTGATAATTACGCACAATTTAGTTGTAAAAGGATGAATTATATACCAAGAGTAGGAGAGCAAGTAAATATGGATTTCGTAAATGCTAAAATAGGAACAAGTATGTTTTATGTTGATAGAATAGAGCATTCTTTTGAATCTAACAAACAAATTGTTTATATATCTTTAAAATCTGGATTATTTAATCAATATTTATATGATAGAAAGCATAAAGCTGTTGAGTATGGAGAAATAGATTTTTCAACTTTTTATTCTGGAAATGAATTTGATATAAGAGAAGCAATAGGATTGAGGAAATATTAAAAAACCGCTACAAATAAATGTAACGGTTTAATAAATAGATAAGTTGATTTAAAAATTAAGCAGCCGTACCAGAACCAACATAACTACTATCTGAAATAATTTTACCGTCAGCAGAGATAAACGCATTGTAAACGTGAATTGTATCGCCTGAAAAGTTACTTGGAATAGCAACCATTTGAGAAGCCATAAACCTTGATGTTCCAATAAGTTTAACAACTGATTCTTTTTTTACTGGATTATAAATTAAAATCATCAAACGATCATCGTTATTTGCGTTAATTTCGTTTGAATTATCAGTCCAACTTAATGTTAATTGACCTGCTGTATCAGCATTAAAAGAAGGATTTAAAATTCCTTTTAAATTCCCTTTACTCACTAATACATTCGGATAGTCAACTGTGAAATCTGGAGCAGTTCCAGTAATTCCATTTTCTAAAATTTCTGACATCGCAGCATTAAATGCAGACATTTTAATCGCATAATCTTTATATCCCACACGAATAAAATCGAT
>NZ_JASFZF010000129.1:0-12639 GCF_046055765.1 Lutibacter sp.
TAGATATTGAAACGGTTCCAGAAGTAGAGAATTTCACAGACTTATCTGAAACTAAACAAGAATTATTTACGCTAAAAACTCAATATCAACGAAAAGATGAATTTACACCTGAGGAGTTTTATGATAGAGCGGGAATTTGGGCTGAATTTGGAAAAATTGTATGTATTTCTGTAGGTTATTTTACTAATTTTAATTCAACCGAAAGAGCATTTAGAGTTACTTCTTTTTATGGAGAGGAGATACAAATTTTGGAAGATTTTAAAAGCCTATTAAATAGTCATTTTAATAAAACACAACACCTTTTATGTGGACATAATGGTAAAGAATTTGATTTTCCTTACATAGCTCGTAGAATGATAATTCATCAAATTGATTTACCTGAAAAATTAAATTTATTTGGTAAAAAACCTTGGGAAATACCACATTTAGATACCATGGAATTATGGAAATTTGGAGATTATAAACATTTCACATCTTTAAAATTACTAACTTCAATATTGGGAATTCCTTCTCCAAAAGATGATATTAATGGAAGTGAAGTGGCTGCTGTATTCTATAAAGAAAAAAACATTGAGCGTATTGTAAAATATTGTGAAAAAGATACTATTGCTGTGGCTCAGCTATTGTTGCGTTTTAACAATGAGCCACTTATAAAAGACATAAACATAATAAGTGTTTAGTTTTCTAATTTAGCTTCAAGTTCAAACCAGCGCTCTTCTTTTTGAAGAATTTGAATATTAATTTCTTGAAGTTTTATGGAGAATTGGTTAATTTCATCACCAGAAAGACTTCCATCTAAAAATTTAGCTTCTATTTCACTTTTTTGATTGTTTAAAGCTTCTATTTCACTTTCAATAGCACTATATTCTTTTTTTTCTTTAAAAGTGAGTGTGGTTTTTTTAGTGTTATTTTCTCTAGTATTTATTTTAGGAGTATTTACACTTTCTTTTGTTGGTTTTGAATCTTCGTAAATTCTATAGTCTGAATAATTTCCTGGGAAATCTTCAATAACAGCATTCCCTCTAAAAATAAATAAATGATCTACAATTTTATCCATAAAATAACGATCATGAGAAACTACCAACAAACAACCAGGAAAATCTAATAAGAAATTTTCTAGTACGTTTAGGGTTATAATATCTAAATCGTTTGTAGGTTCATCTAAAATTAAAAAATTTGGATTTTGGATTAAAACAGTACATAAATAGAGTCGTTTTCGTTCTCCTCCACTTAGTTTTTCAATAAAATCATATTGTCTTTTTCTACTGAATAAAAACCGCTCTAATAATTGTGCAGCTGAAATTTTTCGCCCTTTTGTTAGTGGAATATATTCACCGTATTCTTTAATAATTTCAATTACTTTTTGGCCTGGTTTAGGGTTAATACCGTCTTGAGTATAGTATCCAAATTTTATGGTTTCACCTACAACAACTTTACCAGCATCAACAGGTAACTTTTGAGTAATAATATTTAGAAATGAAGACTTTCCAGTACCGTTTTTACCAATAATTCCAATACGCTCACCGCGTTTAAAAATGTACTCAAATTTATTTAAAATTTGTAAATCTCCAAACGATTTTGAGATATGATGCAATTCTAAAATTTTAGAGCCCATTCGCTCCATATTTATTTCTAATTGAACTAGGTGGTTCTCTCTTCTTTTATGAGCTTCTTCCTTAATTCTATAAAAGTCATCAATTCTAGATTTAGACTTTGTTGTTCTAGCTTTTGGTTGCCTCCGCATCCAGTCTAACTCTTTGGTAAATAAATTTTTAGCTTTATCAACACTAGCTTGTTCCGCTACAATACGTTCTTCTTTTTTTTGTAAATAGTAGGAATAATTACCTTTGTAGGTATAAAAACCGCCATTATCTAATTCAACAATTTCATTGCAAACACGTTCTAAAAAATATCGATCGTGCGTGACCATAAATAAGGTAATTTTTTCTTTTTTAAAGTAATTTTCAAGCCACTCAATCATTTCTAAATCTAAATGATTGGTTGGTTCATCTAAAATTAATAAATCGGGTTTATGAATTAAAATTACCGCAAGAGCTAATCTTTTTCTTTGTCCCCCAGAAAGAGAACTTACTTTTTGAGATAAATCTTCTAATTTTAATTTGAATAAAATTTGCTTGTATTGAGTTTCAAAATCCCAAGCATTTGCTTGTTCCATTTTTTCAAAAGCATGCTGATATGCTTTTTCATCGGTAGGGTTTTTTAAAGCATCTTCGTATGCTGAAATTATTTTTAAGGTGTCATTATCTGAATTAAAAATAGTTTCCTCAACAGTTAAGTTATCATCTAACACATCATTTTGTGCTAAATATTCAATTTTCAAACCCTTTCTAGAAACTACTTGTCCGCTATCAGAACTATCAATACCTGCAATAATATTTAAGATGGTAGTTTTTCCAGTTCCATTTTTAGCTATAAAAGCAATTTTTTGACCTTCATTTATTCCGAAGGAAATGTCACTAAAAAGTTCAACTTCACCATAAGATTTTGATATATTTTCAACTGATACGTAATTCATTCATTGTAAATTTTGACAAAACTACATAAAAAACCCCGAGAATTTGTTCTCAGGGTTTTATTTAAAAATCTTTTTATACTATTCTTTAATAAACTTTTTGGTCGTTATTTTTATACCATCATTTATATTAATTATATACAATCCAGCTTTCAAATCACCAATATTAATGGTGTTATTTAAGCTTCCAGATTTAACAGTTTGTCCTAATATATTAGCAATAATATAAATTGCATCAGTATTGTTAGACATTTTAACCGTTAGATAATTTCCTTTAACAGGATTTGGGTATATAGTGATAATATTAGAAGTTATATAAGCTATATCATTATTACGAGCAGTACCTCCTATAATAACAGTGTAATCTTCAACTTCACCATAGGTAAATGTTTCACAAGCAGTAGGAATACCATTGTATTTCATAGAAACACGCATTCTTGTGACTCCAGCTAACGCTGTAGTTGGGATAGTAAATGTACCACTAACAGGTGTAGTTTTTGAGGCTGCTTTAGACCAAACTTGCTCACCAGCATCAACAAAATCACCATCTTGGTTATAATCAATCCAAACACTATAACCTTCGTTATATACAGTTCCAGTCCAAGTAGGGGTAATTGTAATAGATGTAGTTCCACTAATACTAGTTGAAATAGCTGTAAAATCACTATATCCATTACCGTTTCCAGAAGAATTGTTTATGGTTCCAATTTGAACTTTACCAATATATTCATCAGTAACAATATTTCCTTTGGAAGAACAGTAAGTTAAAGATTGTACTGAAGTTGTTATGGTAGCAGTATTACTATCAACAGAACTATTTCCAGCAGCATCTTTTGCCTTAACAGTAAAGTTATAAGTTGTACCAGCATTTAAACCAGTTACTTGATAACTTGTGCTGGTAACAGAAGTTAAAAGAGATCCATTTTTGAATACATCATATCCTGTTACTGCAATATTATCAGTTGCACCAGACCAAGATAAATTAACAGTTGTTGCCGTAGCTCCATTTGCAGTTAATATTGGTGCTGTAGGAGCTTGGTTGTCTGGAATAGGATCAGCTAATACAATAGTGTAATCTTCAACTTCACCATAGCTAAATGTTTCACAAGCAGTAGGAATACCATTGTATTTCATGGAAATACGCATTCTTGTAGCTCCAGCTAATGCTGTAGTTGGAATAGTGAAAGTACCGCTTACAGGTGTTGTTTGAGAAGCTGCTTTAGACCAAACTTGTTCGCCAGCATCGGTAAAGTTTCCATTTTGATTGTAATCGATCCAAACACTATAACCTTCACTATAAACAGTTCCAGTCCATGTTGGTGTAATGGTAATGGTAGTATTAGCTCCTTTATTCAAATTAGTTGAAATAGAAGTGAAATCGCTATATCCATTACCGTTTCCAGAAGAATTGTTTATGGTTCCGATTTGAACTTTACCAATATATTCATCAGTAATAGTTGTTCCTTTAGAATTACAATAAGTTAAAGATTGTGTTGTAGTTGTTATGGTAGCAGTATTGCTATCAACAGAACTATTTCCAGCGGCATCCTTTGCCTTAACAGTAAAGTTATAAGTTGTACTAGCAGCTAAACCAGTTGCTTGATAACTTGTACTGGTAACAGAAGCTAAAAGAGCCCCATTTTTGAATACATCATATCCAGTTACTGCTACATTATCAGTTGCACCAGACCAAGCTAAATCAACGGTACTAGTTGTTATAGTACTAGATGTAAGCGTTGGTGCAGTAGGAACAGTTGTATCTATAGATGTAGTAGTGACTGTTGTTGTATTGCTATTAACAGAATTATTTCCAGCAGCATCTTTAGCTCTAACAGTAAAGTTATATGTAGTTCCAGAAGTTAAACCTATTACCTGATAAGTCAAACCAGTAGTAGAAATTAAGAAAATTCCATCTTTAAATACATCATATCCTGTTATTGCTACATTATCAGTTGCACCAGACCAAGCTAAATCAACGGTACTAGTTGTTATATTACTGGATGTAAGTGTTGGTGCAGTAGGCGCTTGTGTATCAGGAGGTGTTACAGTTGTAATTGTAGCAGTGTTACTATCAACAGAACTATTTCCAGCAGCATCTTTAGCTCTAACCGTAAAGTTATAGGTTGTACTATCGGTTAATCCGGTTGCCTGATAACTTATACTAGTAACTGAAGTTAAAAGAGTTCCATCTTTAAATACATCATATCCTGTTATTGCTACATTATCAGTTGCACCAGACCAAGCTAAATCAACAGTATTAGTTGTTATATTACTGGATGTAAGTGTTGGTGCAGTAGGCGCTTGTGTATCTGGAGGCGTTAAAGTAATAATTGTAGCAGTATTGCTATCAACAGAACTATTTCCAGCAGCATCTTTAGCTCTAACCGTAAAGTTATAGGTTGTGCTATCGGTTAATCCGGTTGCCTGATAACTTATACTAGTAACTGAAGTTAAAAGAGTTCCATTTTTATAAATATCATATCCAGTTACCGCAACATTGTCAGTTGCACCAGACCAAGCCAAATCAACCGTAGTAGTTGTTATATTACTAGAAGTAAGCGTTGGAGCAGTAGGCACTTGCGTGTCAGGAGTTGAACCTATTAAAACTATTGAATAATCTTCAACCTCACCATATGAAAATGTTTCACAAGCTGTTGGAACACCATTATATTTCATTGAAACTCTCATGGTTGTAGTTCCAGAAATTGCCGAAGTAGGTACTGTAAAAGTTCCACTTACAGGTGTAGTTTTTGAAGTGGCTTTAGACCAAACTTGTTCCCCGGCATCGGTAAAACTTCCATTTTTATTATAATCAATCCAAACACTATAACCTTCACTATAAACAGTTCCAGTCCATGTTGGTGTAATAGTAATAGTAGTAGAGTTTCCTATAGTTAGATTAGTTGAAATAGATGTATGATCGCTATATCCATTTCCTGAACCAGAAGTGTTGTCAATAGTTCCTATCTGAACTCTACCAATATATTCATCAGTTACTGTATTTCCTTTTGAATTACAATAGGTTAAAACTTGATTTAGTGTAGAAAAATTAACCGAACTACTAAAAGCAGAGCTTGCACTAGTACATACACTTTGAACTTGAGCTTCATATTGAGTTGAAGTATTTAACCCAGTTAAATTTACACTTGTTGAGCCTGTACTAATGGCTGTCCAAGAACTTGTACCTGTTGCTCTATATTGTACATTATAAGTAGCACCTGAAACGATATTCCAAGTTAAAGTTGCACTTGAAGCACTTATATTGGAAGATGTTAATCCAGTTGGAACAGTTACATTACAAACAACTTCACCTGCAATAGTAAAATCGGCATTAGATACATCATAAAAAATATTATCAGCAGCTTCAACTTTAATTCTGTTTTGAGTACCAATATTATTTGGTACTGTAATTTGAGCAGATCCATTGTTTGCTACTGCATTAGCAAGAGTAATTGGATATGTATTTCCACCATCTGTAGATAATAAAATATTTACAGTTTGGCTATTTACGGCTGAACCATTGGTTCCAGCAACATCCCAAGTAACTGTTTGTAATTGATTTACATTCCAAGTTACGGATGTATTTGGATAAGAAATAACAAATGGACCTGCAGTACCATTTACAGTTACCACCATATCATCACTATTATTTGCACCACCACCAGCTACGTTATCTCTTACGGTTAATCTAAATTTTAATGTTCTAGCTACAGAAGGAACAGCTTCCCATTGAGTAGCTGTATTTCCTGCTAAAACAGTTGCTATTTGTGGAAAAGAACGTGTTTTAGAAGTACTCGGTAAAAAGGATCTAAATGCAATACCTGTAGTTGCTGTTGTACTAGGATAAGTTGTTGCGGCATTATTTTCATCCATTTCTTCCCAGCAAAAGGATAATATATCGCCATCAGCATCTGTTCCATCTCCAGTTAATTCAAATGGAGTACTTTTTGGAATGGTAAAATCTGCACCAGCCAATGCTGTTGGTACACTATTACCTGTTGCTGTATTTGTTTGACAACTAGTTGTTTTCACATAATTAGTGACTTGTTGGATGGACATTGCATGAAAATAATCATCACTATGAGCTTGTACATCTGTAGCTCCGGTAATACCGGCATAACCCATAATTGTGGATCCACTTCCTGGTTCCATCTGTGCATTTGCTCCTTCATTTCCATTAAAAGTCCAAGTATGGTTTGCTCCAAATTGATGTCCCATTTCGTGAGCTACATAATCTATATCAAAATTATCGCCTTGAGGGTTTGAATGTGAGGTATAACCACTTCCTTTTTGGTTATCTACGCAAACACAACCAATACAACCCGCATTACCATTGTTAGTTCCTTTATGTACTAAATGTCCTATATCATAATTAGTTTCACCAATAACACTTGATAGCGTAGATTGTAATTGACTATTTAAACTTGTAGTATATGGGTCAGTATTTGCATTCGTATAAATTATTGCATCTTCATTTGCAATTAATTGCATAGTAACTCCAAAATCAATTTCAAAAACACCATTTACTCTAGTCATAGTTGCATTCATCGCAGCTAAAGCATTTGCTTTTGTTCCTCCAAAATATTGAGTATAATCCCCAGATGCAGATAAAGCTAATCTAAAAATTCGTAGTGTACTGTCATCTGCGTTAGGACGAGCAACTGTGGTGCTTTTTGCTTGAATTTTCGAAGAAATATCATCTTTTACTAAACATTCAAATGAATTTAATGATGCATTTGATTGCTTACTATAAATCATGTATTGTTTTAAATCTTTGGTATAAGGTTCAATAAAAACAGCATTTTTACCTGCTGAAATAGTCATAGTTTTTAATCCTAATTGAGAAACGCTAAATCGAATTGTTGCAGTTGGATCATCGATTCCTTTTCCCGCATAAGATCTAATATTTAGATATTTAGCTTGTAAATCGGGATGCATAATTGAGGCTTCAAAAACGCTAAAACGGTCAAAAGTTCCATTTGCATTTGGAAATTTAATAACAGTTGAAGATTTTTGAGCGTAACTTCCTCTTTTTGGAGAGTTAGTTAAGGCATTTTTTAGAATAGAGATATCTAAGTTAAAAACTTGAAAATCATTCGATATTTGAGATCGATTTTTTAAAAGATTTGATTTATTAGTTGTTGATGATTTTTTCCAAGGGTTAACGCTTTGAGAAAAGCTAAATGAAAATGAAAGAATACATGTTAAAACGAGTAGTTTTTTAATCATATAATATTGATTTTTGAGTTAGTAATTTTTATTAAAATCACAATGTAATAAATATTACTTCATTTTACTAAAGATATTAATCTTTATAGAGCGTTCATGTTTATTATATGGAAAACACATACTTTTGTATGGAAAAACCCTAAAACCAAGTTTTGTTAGATCAAAAAAATTAATGTTAAGAAAGTAGTATTACCAAATATTTCGTTAAAAAAAAGAGTTTAAATTATTCAAAAAACACTTTTTTTGAATTCTAAACCTTTCCAACTTTGATTTTTTTAAGGTTTATAAATTGTATATTGCACATTTGAATGAAAAGTGGAAAATGGCATACTTTAGTTTTAATTGGAATTATAATAATTTCAACTTTTTCACATGCTCAAACTATAAATACTAAGGAAGAAAGTAAGCTAAAATTTCAAGAATATTTTTTTGAAGCTTTAAAGCAAAAAGCAATAAATAATTATAGTAAAGCTATTGAAAATTTAGAAAAATGTTACGAAATAGATTCAATAAATTTAGGTGTAGAATTTGAGTTTTCTAAAAATTTTTTATTGCAAAAAAACTATTTTGAAGCTGAACTATTTATTAATAAAGCATTAGCAAAAGAACCAAATAACAATTATTTATTGGTACATAAAGTTAAGATTTTAAAAGAGCAGCAAAAATTTAAAGAAGCAATTAAAATTCAGCAGAAAATAGTTAAAATAAATCCAAAATATTCAGATAAGCTGGCGTTATTATACATTCAAAACAAAGAGTATAAAAAAGCAGCACAATTAATTATTGAAATTGAAAAAAACGCCTTATTAACCAAAAGAATTAAAGGGTTTAAAAAATACCTTGAAAGCAGGAAAGTACTTGTTAAAAAAATAAAAATTCTTACAACTATTAAAAATGAAACTATTCAAGTATTAAAAGAAAAATATAAAGTAAGTAAAGAGTATAAAACACTACAAGAAATTTTAAATAAAGAAGAAAAGGCTACACTTTTTGAAGTATTATATATGGATAGCAAAAACGGATTAGAATTATTTCCGGCTCAACCTTTTTTGTATAAAATGAATGGATTGGCATTAAATAAATTAGGAAAATATACTGAAGCGATAGACGTTTTAACTCTTGGCATTGATTTTGTAATTGATAATATTGAAATGGAAGCTAATTTTTACGAACAGCTTTCTAAAAGTTATAAGGGTTTAGAAAAATATAATGAAGCTTTAAAATATAAACAGAAAGCTGAAAACTTAAGAAGAGGAAATTAAATGAAACATTTTTCAAAAATATTAATACTAATTCTACTGGTGGTTACTTCGTGTAAAACCAATAAAAATATTACTGATACTAGTCGTATAGCAACTATTTCTACAAAAAAAATAATTAATAATCATTACAATAATAATTTTCATCAGCAAACGGTATATGCAAAGTTAAACGCAAAATATAGAGGTAAAAGAATGTCTGCATCTGTAAGTATAAAATTGCGTTTAGAAAAAGATAAAACTATTTGGATGAGTGCTACAAAGCTTGGAATTCCACTCGCAAAAATTAAAATCACCCCAAATAGAGTATTGTATTATGAAAAATTAAAAAGAACGTATTTTGACGGAGATTTTTCATTATTAAGTAAATGGTTAGGAATTGAATTAGATTATGAAAAGGTTCAAAATATATTGTTAGGTCAAGCAGTTTTAAATTTAAAAAAAGGTAGGTATAATTCAATTATTAGTGAAAATTCATATCAATTATCACCAAAAAAAAATAATGAGTTATTTGGTATATTATTTTTTATGAACCCAGATAATTTTAAGTTAGACAAACAAGAAATTCGATATCTTAAAAAACAACAATTATTATCGGTTTCCTATCCAAAATATAACGATATTAGAGGAGAACAATTCCCTAAAAATATTAATATTAGAGCAATAGATAACAAAAATTTAACCACCATAAATATTGAATATCGTTCGGTTGAATTTAATAAAAAATTAACATTTCCGTTTTCAATACCAAAAGGTTATAAAGAAATTAGTTTAAAATAATGCAGTTTAAATTTAAGTATTTTCTCATATTATTAGCACTAATAATTAGTGCCAACGTTTCGGCTCAAAAAACCAAACGTCAAGTTTTGGAGGCGAGACGAATTCAAAATCAAAAAGATCAAATTTATATCAATGCATTACTTTCTAATACCAAAAGAAAAGAGAAGAATTTATTAAACGATTTAAAAGACTTAAAGGATAAAATTGATTCACGCGAGAATGTAATTTCAGCAATAACGAACGAAACGAATGAATTAGGTAACGAAATTTATTTAAATCAGCTTGAAATAAACCAGAATAAACGAGATTTAGAAGCGCTAAAAAAAGAGTATGCCAATATGATTTTTCAATCGTATAAAAGTAAATCTCAAAATAGTAGAATCATGTTTTTGCTTTCTTCAGAAAATTTTTATCAAGGATACAAGCGGTTTCAATATATGAAACAATATACTTCTTTCAGAAAAAAACAAGGAGAAGAAGTTATTAAGAAAACTAAAAAATTACAAATTCTAACAGATACTTTACGGTTAAAGAAAAAGCTAAAACAATCCTTGTTATCTAGAAAAAGAGCAGCGCAGTTAATTGTTGAAAAAGAAAAAAAGGATCAAGAAAATTTACTTTCTAAGGTAAAGAAAAAGGAAAGTAAATACAAAAAACAGATTCGGAAATTTCAAAAGGAAGAAACGCGAATAGATGCTTTAATTGATAGAGTAATTAGAGATGCTATTGTGGCTTCAAACAGAAAAGCAAACAGAAAAGCAGCTACTTCTAAAAAAGAGGTAACTTTTACATTAACTGCGGAAGCAAAAGAACTGGCTTCAAAATTCACATCAAATAAAGGGAAATTACCTTGGCCAGTAGAAAAAGGATATGTTTCTACTTATTATGGTAAACAACCGCATCCAATTGTTAAAACGGCTACTATTCAAAGTAACGGTGTTAGAATTACAACTAATAAAGGTAGTAAAGCACGTGCTGTTTTTGAGGGGACTGTATTAGCAATTCAGGTATTGTCAGGTAATAAAAAAGCTGTTTTAATACAACATGGTGATTACATTACTGTATATAAAAATTTGGAAGGTGTTCAAGTAAATAGAGGTGATAAAGTAATTACAAAACAGATTTTAGGTACAATTTTTACGGATAAAATTACCAATAAAACAATATTAGGATTTGTGTTGTCTAAAAATACAAAAACTGAAAATCCAACAAATTGGATTTATAAAATGTAATTTAATTTAGAAATAATGCTTTTAATTCTGTAGCATCTTTAGGGTTCAATTTTCCTGAAAGGATTAAACTTAACTGTTTTCTTCTCAAAGCACCTTCATAACGTTCTTTTTCTAAATCAGTTTCAGGTTTAATTTTTGGAATTTCTATAGGAGTTCCGGTATTATCCACGGCAACAAATGTATAAATACCTTCATTTACTTTACTACGTTCTTGAGACTCTCTGTCTTCACTCCAAACATCTACATAAATCTCCATGGAAGATTTAAAGGCACGTGTTACTTTCGCTTCAATAGTTATAACGCTACCAACAGGAACTGCTTTATTAAAAGCTACGTGATTTACAGATGCAGTAACTACAATTCTTCGAGAATGCCGACGTGCAGCAATACTACAAGCCCTATCCATTCTTGCCAATAATTCACCACCAAATAAATTACCTAATGGATTGGTTTCTCCGGGTAAAACCATATCTGTTAATATGGTTAAAGATTCTTTAGGTGTTTTTGTCATACCAAGTAAATTTAGCGCAAAGATATAGCTATTTTATTAAAAATAAAGTCCTAAAAAAATATTGATTTTAGTATTCTTTCACTAACAACCAAGCATCTTGCGAGTCGGTTTTTTTAATACTATTTAAGGTGTTAATTGCTTCGTTTCTTGAGTTAAAACTTTGGTAAGCAACCTGGGTTAAATTCCATTTATTAACACCTAAAATTTTAGCATTAAAACCTTTTTGAAGTAATTGTTGTAGTTTTTTCTCTGCATTTTCTGGTTCTCTAAAAGCACCAGCAATGATGTGATAATTATGTGTTTCTTTAGCTACGTTTAAAGTAATTGTAGGTAATGGGTTACTAATTACAAAAGTAGCTTCTTGAATTGTTTTTTCAACTTTTTGTTGTTGCTGTTCGGCTTTAGCAACTAAATTGTTGTATTCTATTTTTTGATATTCTTTCCAACCAACTGTTCCTAAAGCAAAAATAATTGCTGCTGCTGCTGCATATTTAATAAAAGCAGGTGCTTTTCGATTGTTTTCTTCTAAAGGAAAAATAGGAGCAACTGTTTCTAATTGAGTTACTTTTTCTTTATAAGCAATACGTTTTACAGCAGGTGAAACATACGAACTTAATCCAAAAGAAGAAGTTAAGTAGTTCATAGTATTAGTTGGTTCAAAAATTAGTTTTTGCTCATTATTTAAATGAATTGAACCAATATTTTCTAATTCTAATTCTTCAGTTATTAAAGAACGATTCCATTTAGACACTTCTTCATGAATAAATTCAATGGCTTTTTGGTATGAAATTTTTTGGGAAGTTGCTACATAGTTTGCTAATAAACCGTCGTTATTTTGCAAATGAGAATTGAAAGTTAACTGTTTTGAAGGTGCGTAAAAAGTATGTGTAAAGTGGTTAACTTTTGCCGAAATTTTATTGGTTACAAAACCTCCAAAATCAGGTACAATCACACATTCATATCGGTATAATAAATTACTTATGTAGTTTGCTAGTGTCATTAAAACAAATATAGAAAAAACTGCTCTTAAAATTAAGCGTTCTCGTAATTTTTATTAACAATAATTTTATATATTGACAATCAAATTGTTAAAAA
>NZ_JASFZF010000130.1:0-10988 GCF_046055765.1 Lutibacter sp.
TTAAAATCTGGTGAGCAAACAGTACTTATTAAAGAAGCAATTGTAGTATATTTTAAAGAAAAAGAATTGATTTAAGTGACCGCCAATTTCCGAATCATTGTTGAGAGTAATTTAGGAAAAAACCGTTTTACATAAACCGCCAATTTTTCTTTAAAACCACCAATGTAAACTTCTTCTTTTTCGTGTTTAACAGCTTTCAATAATAATTTTATAAAATGCTCACTTGTCAATCCATTTTTAGTAGCGTCATCCATTTTTTCTTGTGGAGTTCCATCGCCAGTTAATGCATTTAAAGAAACGTTTGTTTTTACAAAACCAGGACAAGCTAATGTAACTTTAATGTTGTTTTTATGAACTTCAGCACGCAAACTATCGAAAAAACCATGCAATGCATGTTTTGAAGCAGAATAAGAGGAGCGCAATGGTGTTCCTATTTTTCCAACAATACTTGTAGTTACAATAAAATGACCTTGATTTTTTTCAATAAAATAAGGCAGCAATGCTTTTGTAAGAGCTATAGTTCCTAAATAATTAATATCCATAATTCTTTTATCAACATCAATAGAAGTATCTTTCGCTAAAGAACGTTGACTAATTCCACCGTTATTAAAAAGTATATCAATGCCGTTAAATAATTTTAAAGCTTCTGTAGTTTTTGTAAATAAACTAGTATAATTTTCCAAATCAAGCGGTAAAATTTTTACGTTTAAAGGGTTTTTACATTCATTTTTTACGATAGTTAATTTGGTTTTATTTCTTGAAGAAAGTATTAGTTTTACATTTTGTTTTGAAAGTTCTAGAGCTAATGCTTTTCCAATCCCGGATGATGCTCCAGTTATCCAAACAATTTTATTAGTGAAATTCATAAGTAGTAGTTTTATAAAAAATAAAAATAGTTACTTTTGGTGTGATTATTGAATAAAATACTCAAAAAAATGAATATGCTAAAAAAACTAACAATTGTAATTTTTCTTATTTCTTGTACTTTACAAGCTCAAACTTATGTAAAAGGAACATTAAATCCTGCAGAAGATTATAGCTGGATTGTCTTATATCAATTAAAAGGGGTAAAGCAATTATATATTAAAAATGTGACCATTACTAATGGCGAATTCTCTATAGAATTTCCAAAAAATGCACCAATAGGAATATATCGTTTAATGTTTAGTCAGCAAAAAGATGGATTTGTAGATTTTATTTATAATAAAGAGAGTATCGAATTAAATTTCAATCCAGCAAACCCTCTACAAACCGTTAAATTTTTAACTTCAGAAGAGAATAATACCTATCAAAAATATTTAATGGAAAATAGTAGTCAGCAGCAAACGTTAGACTCTTTACAAGTTTCATTTTTTAATGTACAAGATGAAATTAAAAAGGCTGAAATAGTTAATTTGTATAAAATTAAACTTGATAGTTTAAATAAATTCCAAACAACTTATGAGGCAATTACAAAAAGTTATTTAGCGAATCATTTTATAAAATCGAATAAAAAATATTATGCTACACAACTTTTTGACTCCGCACAGAAGTATTTAAATAGTGAAAAACAACATTATTTTGATTTTATAGATTTTACAGATAAGGAACTTTTAAACGCAACTTTTTTAAGTGAAAAAGTAATAGAATATATTTTTTATTTAAATGGATCAGAAGATGTTCAAATGCAAAATGGTTTGTATAAAGTATCGGTGCAAGAGGTATTACAAAGATTAGGCAATGATGAAAATCTTAAAAGTGAATTATTAACACTGCTACTTCATTCATTTGCTCAAATTGAAAACACCATTTTAATAGATTTTATTATTGATAATTATTATGATAAACTTCCAAAAAACCTTCAAGACCAATCTTTCCTAAGTCAAATTGAAGAAAAGGTTAAGCTAGCCGTTGGTAAAAAAGCACCAGAAATTACTTGGGAGGAAAATGGAGTAACAAAAAAACTTTCAGAATTAGAAATAGCAGATAATTATATTGTTGTTTTTTGGAGCACTAAATGTTCACATTGTTTATCCCAAATCCCTAAATTATATGAATTCACGAAAGATAAACCAAACATTCACGTGATTGGTTTTGCCTTAGAAAAAGATGCTATTGGCTTTAATAATTACATACCAAAGCTTCAAAAATGGACAAATATTTTAGGTTTAGAAAAATGGCAAAACCCTGTTGTTAAAGAATATCAAATTACAGCGACGCCAACTTATTTTGTGCTAGATGCCAACAAAAAAATTATTGCAAAACCTGATTATTTTGAAAACATAAAAGCGTTTTTTGAAAACTAAAAATGTAGAAAAGCATCTTCTAAGTGTTCAATTTCAAAGTTATTTTTATTTTTTAGAACGGCAATAATATCAAATCTAACCTCTAAATCTAAATCTCTAGAAATTACATATTCGTTAACGGCTTCTACTAATAGCTTAATCTTCTTTTGGTTCACAAAATCTTGCGGATTTCCAAAATAATTTGATGAGCGAGTTTTTACTTCAATAACAGCTAATAATTTATTTTTTTTAGCTATAATATCAACTTCCGCTTTTTTAAATCGCCAATTACGTTCTAAAATTTTATAACCTTTTTTTATAAGGAACTCTACGGCAAGTTGTTCCCCTTTTTCACCTAGTTCATTATGAGTAGCCATTTTCGTGTTTTAAGGTGCTGTACAATGTTTATAGATTATTCTGCAAAGGTTATAGTAGATTTTTGTTTTCTAACCTTCATTTCAATTTCTCTACCTAATATTATAGCTTTATTTGTTTTATCATGTCCTGCTGGAAAATCAAATAAAATGGGAAAATTATATTCTTTAGTAGCTTCTAAAATAATTTCTTCAAAAGTTTGTCCAAAAGGAGTAGAGTTCTCTTTAATATTAGTCATATTTCCAATAATTAATCCACTACATTCTTTAAAATATCCACTGCGTTTTAACGCATAAACCATTCTATCAATATTATATAAATATTCGCCAACATCTTCAATAAATAATATTTTACCTTTTGTATCAATGGAAGAGATTGAACCTAATAAGCTTTGTAAAATAGATAAATTTCCACCAATTAATTGGCCTTTTGCCTCCCCTATTTTGTTATAATTTGATGTGGGAATTTTATAATTGATATTTTTACCAAAAAGTGCTTTTTTAAAGGTTTTAACAGTTTTAACTCTCTTTTTTTTATCAACTTTCATGTTTATGGGCATCATTGCGTGTAAAGTTTCAAAACCCAAAGTATGTAAATGACTGTGTAAAACGGTAATATCAGAATACCCAATAATCCATTTAGGATGTTTTTTGAATTCAGTAAAATCTAAATCATCAACAATCCTAACAGTACCATAACCACCTCTTCCACACCAAATAGCTTTTATGTTTTTAGCATCTAAAGCACTTTGAAAATCTTCTATACGTTCCTTGTCAGTACCTGAAAAGTGAAAATTATTTCCAAAGAGATGTTTTCCTAAAACAACATGCAAACCCCAACTTTCAACAAGTTTAATTGCTTCCTTAATAGGTTCCTTATTTTTTAAAATTCCTGCAGGAGCAACAATAGCAATGGTATCTCCTTTTTGTAAATATGGGGGTTTAATCAATTCTCTAGATGTTGCCATTGTAGTATGAAACATACTAATACAGGCAATATATAAAAGGGTTTTAAAGTATTTCATAAAAAATATTTTTTGCAAATGTACATGTTTTAGAAAGTTAGAAGGGTTAAATATTATTTATATAAAGTTAAAAGTTTAGGTTGTAGATTGTTAAATGTATTTTATATTTTTATATATTTGAAGTTTACCATCATTATTTTTTAATAAAAATTAAAGAGAAATTGGTAAAAATCTAAGTTAACCCCTAATAAACCCTTTTATTATGTCATGCAATTCAGGCAGTATAAACCCCTATATATCATCAGTTCAAAAACCTTGGGATACAAGATTAATACAACATTTTTATAGACGTATTGGATTTGGAGCAACTTCAAATGAAATTGCTCAAGCACTTATACAAGAGCCTTCGTTGTTTATAGATGAAGTTATAGAAAAAGTTTATAATTTACCTTCAACTATTCCTCCTTCTTGGGCATATATGAAAGAAAGTGACTATACTGATATTGATACTCAAATGCAAGAACAGCATGTTGAATGGTATTTGAAATGGGAGAATGACATGTTAGTAAATCCTATAAGAGGTAGGTTTACTTTATTTTGGAGTAATCATTTTGTTACTCGACTTGAAGATTATTGGTGTTCATCTTGGATGTTCGATTATTATAAGGTAATTCAAGAAAACTCATTTGGAAATTTTAAAAATTTTGTAAAAGAAATTGGTTTAGCACCTGCAATGTTAATTTTTTTAAATGGATATCAAAATTCAGCGGCCGAGCCTAATGAAAACTACGCTAGAGAATTATACGAGCTTTTCACCTTAGGTGTTAATAATGGCTATACACAAAATGATATCGTTGAAACAGCAAGGGCTTTAACGGGTTATACAAGAATAGATGAGTATTGCGCTCCTATAAGTTTTGATATTAATGAATTTGACCACACTGAAAAAACTATTTTTGGAAGGACAGGGAATTGGGGATATAATGATGTTATAGATATTTTATTTGAAGAAAGAGGTACCCAGATAGCTAATTTTATTTGTGAAAAACTGTATAAATATTTTATATCTCCAGAAATTAATTCTGTAATTATTTCTGAATTGGCTACAACTTTAATTACAAATAATTTTGAACTAGTTCCTGTATATAAACAACTATTTAAAAGCGAGCATTTTTTTAATGACAATGCTATTGGAATTCTAATAAAAAGTCCTTTTGATTTACTAAATATTCATTTTAGAGAAACCGAATTTTCTACAGAATCAGAAATGTTATTAAATTTAGTTTGGTTTTGTAGTGAAATAGGTCAAACAATGTTTGAACCAGTTGATGTAGCAGGTTGGCAAGGTAATCATGATTGGATAAACTCAAGTACATTAGTAGGCAGATGGAATGCATTTGATTATTTTTTATGGTGGACTTGGGAGGATAATAAAGAAAGTTTTAGAGATTTTGTGGTAAACTTAGTTGGTGAGTCTAATAACCCTTCAGAAATAACAAAAATTGTAGTAGATCATTTGCTTTCGAATAGTTTACAAACTGAGTTAGATTATGAAATTGCAACAGATATTTTTAAAGATGAAATACCACAAAATTACTTTGATAATAACCAATGGAACCTTCAATGGGATACGGTACCTTACCAAGTAATAGTATTATTATTTCATATAATTCGCCAACCAGAATTTCAATTAAAATAACCCCATAATATGCACACAAAAAAATATCCACAAAGCAAATTAGAAGAAATTCATAATAAAGAACATGCCGTTTGGAATCGTAGGTCATTTCTACAAGCACTAGGTTTAGCAAGTGCAGGTTCTATGGTTATTGGAAAGGTAAATGCGGCTGCAGCCACTTTAACTCCATTAAGCGCGGCATTAGCAGCATCTGAAAGTGAAAATATTTTAATTTTAGTTAGGTTAAAAGGAGGGAACGATGGTTTGAATACTGTAATTCCGTACTATGATTATGATAAATATGCTAACTTAAGACCATCTTTAAAAATTAATACAACTAATTCTTTCGCTCTTTCAAATGATTTTAGAATGCCTAACTATATGAATTCTCTTGAATCTTTTTGGGGTGAAGGGAAAATGAAAGTAGTTCATGGTGTTGGATATGAAAACCAAAGTTTATCACATTTTAGTTCGGCAGATATTTGGTCTTCAGCAGGTAATAAAGGAGAAGTACTACAAACAGGCGTTTTTGGACGTTATTATGAAGAGTTATATCCAGATTACTTATTAAACCCTCCAGAAAATCCACCTGCAATTCAAATAGGAGGCCAAAGTAATTTAATGTTTGTTGGAGAACAGTCAAGTTATGCGTTTTCAGCCGCAAACATTGATCAGTTAACTCAAATTGCGGAAAATGGAACGGCATATGATATGCAAAATTTACCAGGTTGTGATTACGGGGATCAGTTAGGATTTTTAAGAAGTGTAAACAATACAACGTTTAATTATGCAAATGTAATAGGCAATGCTTACAATAAAGTTAGTAATGAAGTTAATTATGAAAACAATAAAATTTCTAAGCAATTTGCTTTAGTTGCTCGTCTAATAAAAGGCGACTTAAAAACTAAAATATATATGGTTACGCTTGATGGTTTTGATACGCATGCTGCGCAAGCAACTTCTCATCAAAAATTAATGAGCAATTTAACAGAAGCAATTTCTAATTTTTATAAAGATTTAGCTGTTCAAAATTTAGATACAAATGTATTAACCATGACAATTTCTGAATTTGGACGCAGAGCAAAAGAAAATGCTTCTGATGGTACAGATCACGGAGCAGCTTCAACAATGCTATTATTTGGAAAAGGTTTAAATGGAAGTGGTTTTGTTGGAAATCACCCAGATTTAAGTGATTTAGATTCACACGGAAACTTAAAACCTTCAAACGATTTCAGAGAAGTCTATGCAAGTATTCTTGAAAATTTATTTTGTATTGATTCAGCAATAGTGGACGAAACGTTGAGAAATGAATACAATAGGTTAAATTTAGGTATTACTTGCTCAAGCAAAGAACCAAATGATTTATTAACAAACGGCTTTAAGCATTATCCTATTTATGCAGACAATACAGTTTATGTTGAGTTTATTTTGCTAAGAGCAATGCAAGTAGATATTCAGTTAATAAATATGCTAGGTCAGAATATTGGGACTATTCATAAAGAAAGACATGTTTCTGGGACATATCGTATTAATTTAAATCCGTATGGTAAAAGATATTCTCTAGGTCAATATATTTATAGAATTATTGCTGATGGAAAAGCATATAGTAAATCTATTATCTTAACAAAATAAAGTTAATAGTTGTATTTAAAACCCATCATTTAGGAAAACCGAATTAACTATTCAATTTTCTAAAAAACAATCCTTATTTTTGTGTTTTCTTAAATAAATTTTGATGAGCAATTCACAGAGATATACAATTACAGCAGCACTCCCTTACACTAACGGTCCCGTTCATATTGGGCATTTAGCAGGTGTTTATGTGCCCGCGGATATTTATGCACGTTATTTACGTAACACAGGAAATGATGTGATTTACGTTTGTGGATCAGATGAACACGGAGTGCCAATTACCTTAAAAGCAAAGAAAGAGGGAATTACACCACAAGATGTTGTGGATAAATACCATGCAATTATCAAAAAATCATTTCAAGATTTTGGGATTTCTTTTGATAATTATTCTCGTACAACAGCAAAAGTACATCATGATACTGCTTCAGAATTTTTTAAGAAATTATATAATGAAGGAAAATTTATTGAAGAAGCTTCTGAACAATTATACGATGCAGAAGCAAATCAGTTTTTAGCTGATAGATTTGTTATTGGAACCTGCCCAAAATGTGGCAATGAAGAAAGTTATGGCGACCAATGCGAAAGTTGTGGAACAAGTCATAATGCAACAGATTTAATCAATCCAAAATCTGCAATAACAGGAAATGTGCCAACTACTAAAGTAACAAAACATTGGTATTTACCATTAGATAAGTACGAAAAATGGTTAAGAGAGTGGATTGTTGAAGGGCATAAAAACGATTGGAAAACAAACGTACTTGGTCAAGTAAAATCCTGGTTAGATGATGGTTTAAAACCCAGAGCAGTTACACGAGATTTAGATTGGGGAATTCCTGTGCCAGTTGAAGGAGCTGAAGGGAAGGTATTGTATGTTTGGTTTGATGCGCCAATTGGCTATATTTCATCAACAAAAGAATGGGCAGCACGTGAAGGGAAAGATTGGGAACCTTATTGGAAAGATAAAAACACGAAATTAATTCATTTTATAGGAAAAGATAATATTGTATTTCACTGTATTATTTTTCCAGCCATGTTAAAAGCTGAAGGAAGTTTTATTTTACCTGAAAATGTACCAGCAAATGAATTTTTAAATTTAGAAGGAAATAAAATTTCAACTTCAAAAAATTGGGCAGTTTGGCTGCATGAATATTTAGAAGATTTCCCTGATAAACAAGATGTGTTACGATATGCTTTAACTGCAAATGCACCAGAAACAAAAGACAACGATTTTACTTGGAAAGATTTTCAGGCTAGAAATAACAACGAGTTAGTGGCTATTTTTGGGAATTTTATTAATAGAGTAGTAGTACTTACTAATAAATATTACAACGGAATTGTTCCTGAACCAACTAATTTTACCGATGTTGATAATGAAACTTTAGAGAAGTTACAGAAGTTTCCTTCAATAATTGCAAGTTCTATTGAGCGTTATAGATTTAGAGAAGCATCTCAAGAACTAATGAATTTAGCGCGTTTAGGAAATAAATATTTAGCTGATGAAGAGCCGTGGAAAGTAATAAAAACTGACTCAGAACGTGTTAAAACTATCATGTACATTGCCTTACAAATTGCAGCTAGTTTGTCTGTAGTTTGTGAGCCGTTTTTACCATTTACTTCCACTAAATTAAAAGGTATTTTAAATAGTTCAGAAAGCGTTAAATGGAATTCTGTTGAAGATTCTACAGAGTTAATAGCTTCTAACCATCAAATTGGGAAAGCTGAATTGTTATTTGCTAAAATTGAAGACCGTGAAGTTCAAAATCAATTAGACAAATTAGAGGCTACTAAATTGGCAAATGAAGCTGAAAATAAGGTTGTAGAACCTCAAAAAGAAACTATTGAATTTGATGATTTCACTAAATTAGATATTAGAGTTGGGACTATTATTGAAGCTATTAAAGTACCAAAAACTAAAAAGTTACTACAACTTAAAGTTGATGTTGGTTTAGATACTAGAACCATAGTTTCTGGTATTGCTGAAAGTTTTAAACCAGCAGAAATTATTGGTCAAAAAGTAACTGTTTTGGTAAATTTAGCACCTAGAAAATTACGTGGAGTTGAAAGTCAAGGAATGATTTTAATGACCGATACTCCAGATGGTAAATTAGCATTTATTGAACCAGAAAATGATTCGGTGTCTAATGGTGAGCAAATAAGCTAGTTTGTTTATATTCGTGGTTCACGAAAATTGAATTATGTATAAAAAATTGTCCCTTATTTTTGCGTTAAGTTTCACCCTAATTTCTTTTGGACAAGAAGAAATAAAGGGTTTTAAGAATTATCTAAAAACTTCTTTCACAGGTATAAAAGAAGTAATTCCTATTGTGAATGAAAAGAATAATGATATTTCACTTTTTATAGTTGATGCAACAAAAATTTATGGATATCTTTTAAATGAACAATTTGAAATTATTAATCAGTTAAGTTCTGAAACCCGAAGTAGAAAATACAAAACTTTAATAGGAAATAGTATATCAGAAGGAAATGATTATAGAGTTTATTTAGCGAATACAAAACGCACTAAATTTGCAAGTATAAATTTTTCTTATAATAAGCAAAATTCAAACTTCAAGGAATTTAGCTTAGAATCTAAAGACGAAAAATTTATTCAAACAGCAACTTATAATAATAAATTTTATCTATTTAGTGTAATAAAAAATACTTCAATAATTAAAATATATTCTTTTGATGATGAAGCAAATTATGTAGTAACTAAAGTTGATTTTTCGAAGGATAGATTTATAAATAGGGAAAATAAGAAAGCATTACTGTATCACCTTTTAACATTTTCTACAGGAGCTTATGGATTAACTAAATCTGTTGACATTCATAAAATTGATAAAAACAGCCCTAATTCAATTGAAGTTACTTCTAATTTTAGAAAACTATATTTAAATGATTCTAAAATTATTTTTTCATTTGATCAAAATAAAAACTTTACTCAAGTAATAGTTATTGATTTAATTTCTTTTAAGAAAGAAGTTAAACGATTTAAAAAGCCGTTTAATGAAATTCAATCCGTTTCAAAAAAAACAAATACTTATATTTCTGAAAATAATATATATATAATTTCATCTACAAATGAAAAATTCACATTTATAATTCAAGATTTTAATACAGGGAGTTTAATAAAAGAATATTCAGCTACAGTAAATGATTCAATTACTTTTAAAAATACACCTATAATTCAAAAGGGTGGTGCTTATGATGCTTATAGAGAACTTGAAAAAACAAGAAAATTTTTAAGGAAAATCACTACAGGTAAAATAGGTATTTCAACGTATAAAATAAATAATAATTACCAAATTACGCTTGGAAGTAAACTTGACCAAGCAACGGGTGGAATGATGATGCCAATGGGAGGAATTGGAACAATACCAATTGCCAGTGTTGGTAATGTTAGTGTTTTTTTTAATCCAACTTATTTTGCGTATAATTCTTATTCAAATACAAAATCAACTTATATAAAGTGTTTATTTGATTTAGAATTTAATCATGTCAAAGGAGAAATTAAAGAGAATGCATTTGATAAAATTAAATATTTTAAAGAGAAAGATCATTATTTCCCAAAAGGGAAAACAGTTTTTAAATACAAAGATTATTATATTTTAGGAAATTATTTTTCTGGATCAAAATCGTATCGCTTAAGAAAATTCGAAGATTAAAATTATTACATTCGTTAAATGCAATTGTTAAACTTTATAAAATCACAAACAAATCTTCCAGAGAATGGAGTTAAAAACACCATTCAATTATTAAATGAAGATTGTACAATTCCGTTTATTTCTCGTTATAGAAAAGAACGAACTGGGAATTTAGATGAAGTTCAAATTGGTGAAATAGTAAAGTTTAAATCGCAGTTTGAAAACCTAGAAAAACGTAAAATTACTATTTTAAAAGCTTTAGAAGAACAAGGTGTTTTAACAAATGAATTAAAACAAAAAATAGCAATTACAACTCATTTAATTTCTTTAGAAGATATTTATCTTCCTTTTAAGAAAAAGCGTAAGACAAAAGCGGAGACTGCTCGTAAAAACGGATTAGAACCGCTTGCTAAAATTATAATGAGCCAACG
>NZ_JASFZF010000131.1:0-17056 GCF_046055765.1 Lutibacter sp.
GGGCAAGTCCTACACAACCAGCTCCCTTTGAATCCTCCAGGGCGGGAACGCAGCAAAGGTATTAGGTTGTAGCGGTGTGATGTAGGTAGCTTGCCTTTTTTTATGCGCTTTTGTTAAGTTTTTTTTCTTCTCTTAACTTTAACTTTTTAACTTTACATTTTTTAAATCTTATCGCTATTTTATGTCTAAAGTTGTTTTAATTACAGGAGGTTCATCAGGAATTGGGAAATCAGTTGGTCAATTTTTAACTCAAAAAGGATTTATTGTTTACGGAACTAGCAGAAATTCCGCCAAAATTATAAATCATCCTTTTAAATTAGTTTCTTTAGATGTAAATAATATAGAAACAATTGCTGAGGCAGTAAATGAAGTAATTTCAAATGAAGGACGATTAGATATTTTAATTAATAATGCAGGTATGGGAATTACGGGGCCAATTGAAGAAACTCCAACTGATGAAATGAGAAACGTTTTTAGTACTAATTTTTTTGGTGCAATTGATGTTATGAAAGCTGTTTTACCACAAATGCGTAAACAAAAAAGTGGATTGATAATTAACGTGACGTCTATTGCGGGTTATATGGGTTTACCGTTTAGAGGAATTTATTCGGCAACAAAAGGTGCTTTAGAAATTGTAACTGAAGCTATTCGTATGGAAGTTAAAAACTTTGGAATTGAAGTTACAAATGTAGCTCCTGGAGATTTTGCTACGAATATAGCTTCTGGAAGATACCACACACCTGTTTTTGAAAACTCGCCATACAAAGAAAACTATCAAAGTAATTTAGATTTAATGGATGCACACGTTGAAAGTGGAAGTGATCCCATTGAAATGGCTGAAGCTATTTATAAGATTATCAATACTAAAAAACCAAAAGTACATTATAAAGTAGGCGATTTTATGCAAAAATTTTCAATTGTATTAAAAAAAATACTACCAGATGTTATTTATGAAAAGTTATTAATGAATCATTATAAATTATAATCATTTAAGTACTTTTGCCAGGAATAAATAATTCAATATAAACTAAACAATATTTAAAGAATGAAATTTTTTATTGACACTGCAAACCTAGATCAAATTAAAGAAGCACAAGCTTTAGGAATCTTAGATGGCGTAACAACAAACCCATCATTAATGGCTAAAGAAGGAATTACTGGTGCAGCTAATATTATTAATCATTATAAAGCTATTTGTGAGCTTGTAGATGGAGATGTTAGTGCAGAAGTAATTGCAACAGATTTTGAAGGAATGGTAAAAGAAGGAGAAGAATTGGCAGCGTTGCATTCTCAAATTGTTGTAAAATTACCAATGATTGCTGATGGAATAAAAGCGTGTAAATATTTTTCGGACAAAGGAATTAAAACCAATGTAACGTTAGTATTTTCAGCTGGGCAAGCGTTGTTAGCAGCAAAAGCAGGAGCAACTTATATGTCACCTTTTATTGGTCGTTTAGATGATATTTCAACTGATGGATTAGGATTGATTACTGAAATTAGACATATTTATGATAACTATGGTTTCGAAACTCAAATATTAGCTGCTTCTGTGCGTCATACTATGCATATTATGGATTGTGCAAAAATTGGTGCAGATGTTATGACGGGGCCTTTAAGTGCAATTAAAGGATTGTTAAAACATCCTTTAACTGATATTGGTTTAGCGCAGTTTTTAGCTGATTATAAAAAAGGAAATTAGTTAGATTTGCAATTGTAGATTTAAGAATAACAAAAAAGGAATTGCTTAAGCAATTCCTTTTTTGTTTAAATTTTTATAAAATTAGTATGAAGATGTGTCATACTGAGCTTATCGAAGTATAGTTTCAGTTTCTTATAAAGTTAAAAAAAACCGTAAAATGTCATTCTGAAGCAAGTTCAGAATAATGTCTTTTTTTATGAGTTTTAAACAGTTTTCTTAACTAAACGGTTTTAAAACTATAAACTTTACCTTTAAAAGTGTATTGGATTTCTTTTACAGTCTCATTTTTAATTTTTTCCATTTCACCTTCATTTAATTCAAAATCAATTTCTGTATAGGATGATGCAGTATTTTTTATCTTATTAGATTCAATATCCGTATTATCAGAATTTAATGTTAGTCTATCCTTTTTAAAAACAAAAGTAAGCGTAGAGCCAACTCTTTTAATTTTTGTAGAAAAATCTCCAATAATAATAGTTTTAATAAATGGGAATCCACCTAACTCTTCAAAATCTAAATATACATTGTTAGTTAAATCTTCTGCATATTTAGTGCCTCCGTTAAATTCTATTTTAGGAAATACTATTTCGGAAGGAGTTTCTTGTTTTTTTGATTTTAATAGGTTTGAAAATGAAAAAGCCATGCTAACTTATTTTAATTATGATATACTTGATTATGAGCTAAATCTGTTCCGCATGATTTACACTTTGCAGCAGTTCCTGAACCTCCATTACAACCATTAGGACACGTATAATGATAAACACCTAATGCATTTTGTGTTGGTGATATAGATGCATTTGTTGGAGTGCCTAAATTTGATTTAGGCACATTTAATGGGCCATTTTTTAAAAACTCATCATTATGAAATGCAGCATTATGTATGTAAGGAGTATTACACGTAGGACAATTACTTGCAATATTACTCCCACTATTTTCACATTTATTAACGCAAATATAATGCTTAACTGTAACCGTAATTTTCTTTTTTACTTGTTTATTTTCAGGTTTCTTTTCTTTACAAGAAATTACAATTGCAAAAATGGAAATGAATAATACTTTTAATGCTTTCATACAAAAACAGGTTGTTAATTTTTCAAATATAACATAAAATTATAAGTTTTGGTAAGTTATTTTTGATGTGTAATTATTTAAAATCACTTTCTTTATAACTTATTTAAAAATAGAAAAGTCCTAACAATTTTGTTAGGACTTTTAATAAATGTATATACTTTTTATAAGTGAATTACTTCATCATAAGCATCGGCAACAGCTTCCATAACTGCTTCACTCATAGTTGGATGTGGATGAATTGTTTTTAATACTTCGTGACCGGTAGTTTCTAATTTTCTTCCTAAAACGGCTTCAGCAATCATATCCGTTACACCAGCACCAATCATATGGCAACCTAACCATTCACCATATTTAGCATCAAAAATCACTTTTACAAAACCATCTGGTGTTCCAGCTGCTTTTGCTTTTCCTGATGCTGAAAACGGAAATTTACCAACTTTCAATTCGTAGCCTTGTTCTATTGCTTGAGCTTCAGTTAAACCAACACTCGCAATTTCTGGGGTTGCATACGTACACCCAGGGACATTCCCATAATCAATAGTTTCAGTATGTAAACCCGCAAGCTTTTCAACACAAGTAATTCCTTCTGCCGAAGCAACGTGTGCTAATGCTTGACCAGGAACAACATCACCAATAGCATAATATCCAGGAATGTTAGTTTGGTAAAAATCGTCTACTAATATTTTATCTCTGTCTACAACAATTCCAACATCTTCTAAACCAATGTTTTCAATATTAGATTTTATTCCAACAGCTGAAAGTAATACGTCAGCTTCTAAAATTTCTTTTCCTTTTTTAGTTTTAACAACTGCTTTTACTCCAGCTCCCGAAATATCTACAGATTCAACAGAAGAATTAGTCATTACTTTTATTTTTGACTTTTTGAAAGAACGTTCAAATTGTTTTGAAATATCAATATCTTCTACTGGAACTAAATTTGGTAAAAACTCAACAATAGTAACCTCTGTTCCCATTGAATTGTAGAAATGTGCAAATTCAACACCAATAGCACCAGAACCAACAACAATCATTTTTTTAGGTTGCTTTGGTAATGTTAAAGCTTCACGATACCCAATTACTTTTTTCCCATCTTGTGGTAAATTTGGTAACTCACGAGAACGTGCACCTGTTGCAATTATAATATTGTTCGCACTGTATTCAGTAACTTTTCCTTCAGCATCAGTAACATCAACTTTTTTACCAGTTTTAATTTTTCCGAAACCGTCAATAACATCAATTTTATTTTTTTTCATCAAAAATTGAACACCTTTACTCATTCCTTCAGCAACATTTCTACTACGTTTAATAACAGCCTCAAAATCTTTATCAATAGCTTCAGCTTTTAAACCATATTGATCAACATGTTTTAAATAATCGTACACCTGAGCACTTTTTAGTAAGGCTTTTGTTGGAATACATCCCCAGTTTAAACAAATTCCGCCTAAATTTTCTTTCTCAACAATGGCTACTTTAAATCCAAGTTGTGAAGCTCTAATTGCTGTTACGTAACCTCCAGGACCACTTCCAATAATTATAATATCGTATTTCATGTGTTTTTGTTTAAATGTTAGTTTAGCTACACTTCTGTGGCAAATTTAAGTATTTATTATTTTTTAATTTTAAAATTACCTTTAAATGACTAAAAGGTTTTCGGAAAATTAATTTTTGATAATTTTACATCCTTTCAGGGACATTAATTCCTAGTAATTTAAATGCAGACTTAATAATTTCTGAAACTTTAGCTGAAAGTTGTGTTCTGATAATTTTTTCTTGTTCGTTTTCACAACCTAAAATAGGTACAGTTTGGTAAAAAGAATTGTAGTCTTTTACTAAATCGTATGTGTAATTTGCGATTAATGCCGGACTATGATTTTTTGCTGCTAGCTGAATTGTTTCAGGGAACAGTTGTAATTGTTTAATTAACGAACGTTCTTTTTTATGTAATTTAAGATTACTAATTTCCTGATTATAATTAAATGTAGCTTTTCTTAAAATAGATTGAATTCTTGCATACGTGTATTGAATAAAAGGGCCTGTATTACCAGCAAAATCTACGGATTCTTCAGGGTTGAATAAAATTCGTTTTTTAGGGTCAACTTTTAAAATGTAATATTTTAAAGCACCTAAACCAATGATTTTGTACAATGTTGCTTTTTCTTCTTCAGAATAGCCTTCTAATTTTCCTAATTCTTGAGAAATATCTCCTGCAGTTTTCGTCATTTCAAGCATTAAGTCATCTGCATCAACCACAGTTCCCTCTCTCGATTTCATTTTACCACTTGGTAAATCTACCATTCCATAAGATAAGTGGTAACAATTTTTAGCCCAATCAAAACCTAATTTATCTAAAATTAGAAACAATACTTTAAAATGGTAATCTTGTTCATTTCCAACAGTGTACACCAATTCGTCTAAGTTAAAATCTTTAAAACGCTCAATAGCAGTTCCAATATCTTGCGTCATATAAACAGCAGTTCCGTCAGCTCTTAAAACAATTTTTTCATCTAAGCCTTCCTCAGTTAAATCAATCCAAACGGAGCCATCTTCTTTTTTATAAAATATACCTTTTTTAAGGCCTTCAGCAACAATATCTTTTCCTAGTAAATAGGTGTTACTTTCGTAATAATTTTTATCGAAATTAACTCCGAGTTCTTTATAGGTTTCATCAAAACCGGTATATACCCATTGATTCATTTTTTTCCAAAGAGCAACAACTTCAGCATCACCTGCTTCCCATTTTAACAACATTTTTTGTGCATCTAATATGATTGGAGCTTCACTTTTTGCTTCTTTTTCAGTTTTACCCTCTACAATTAATTGTGCAATTTCTGCTTTATATTCTTGATCGAATTTTACATAATAATTACCAACTAATTTATCGCCTTTTAAGCCAGTGCTTTTAGGAGTTTCACCATTTCCAAAACGTTGCCAGGCCAACATACTTTTACAAATATGAATTCCACGATCGTTAATAATTTGGGTTTTATATACTTTTTTCCCTGAAGCCTTTATAATTTCAGCAACCGAATAGCCTAATAAGTTGTTTCTAATATGTCCTAAATGTAGTGGCTTATTTGTGTTTGGAGAGGAATATTCAACCATAACTGCCTTCTCATTTAGATTAGGAGTTATAAAACCAAAATTTTCTGTTTTAAGAATGTTATTAAAACTTGAAATAAAGTACGAATCATCAATGACTAAGTTTAAAAAACCTTTTATTACATTAAAATCAGAAACTTGTGATACGTTTTCTTTTAAATATTCACCAATTTTAGTTCCAATTTCAACTGGATTTCCTTTTACAACACGTAAAAATGCAAAAATAACAATGGTAATATCACCTTCGAAATCTTTTTTAGTAGCTTGAAATTCAACCGATTCAATAGCTGAATTGTAAATTTCTTTAAAACCTTTTTTTATGGCTATTTCTAAAATGTTTTGCATAATTTTTTTACTCAATTATTTGGAAGTGCAAAAATACATAAATTTTGAAAATTTTTAATTGTATTTTTGTGGTTAAATTATAAGAATGGAAGAGTTTTTAAAAGAGTTACCTGAATTAGCAAAAGAAAAATACCTAGAAAACAAGAAGTATTTTGCTAAATTAAAAAAACGAACTCCAAAGCGTTTGGATTTATTAATGCAAGATTTACACCATAAAGAGTTTGAACAAACTGATTGTTTAACCTGTGGTAATTGTTGTAAAACTACAAGTCCAATTTTTACAGAAAAGGATATTCAACGAATTTCAAAACATTTAAAAATGAAGGTTGTGAATTTTATTTCACAGTATTTAGATAGAGATGGAGATGATTTTTATGTACTTAAAACTGCTCCTTGTACTTTTTTAGATTTGAGTGATAATTCCTGTTTTATTTATGATGTGCGTCCAAAAGCGTGTAGTGAATATCCACATACTAATCGTAGAAAGTTTATCCAAATTACAGATTTAACCTTGAAAAATACAGGGATTTGCCCAGCTACTTATAACATTGTTGAGGCTTTGAAGAAGAAGTTGCCACTTTAAGTTTTTAAAAGATTAGTTAGAATGCTCTGATTACCCAAGTTGTTTGTATTTGTAAGTTTTATTATTTATTAGTTTAAATTTACTTGTTGCGTTGAATATTATTATGTGTTTTGTTTGTGATGGATAGTGGTGAGCGGTATTCTTAAAAAATAGATTATTTTTTAAACGGTTAAGGGAACTCATATTTAATATTTATAACCCCTTACAAATACTAAATAGTTCCCTTATACTCCCTAAAAAGATTGGATATTGACAGGGTAATTAGGTAAAACTACCCTATTGAAAATATTTTCTTGAAATTAATATGAAATTCTAAATTTAATTTTTTTAACTACCGTGTGGGGACGATAGTTAGATTCTATCTACTTATAACTACCGTTGTGGGGACGATATTTATATTCTATCTACTTATAACTACCAGTTGTGGGGACAATTTTATGTAATTAATATCCAATGTATATAGAATACTTTTTTATAATAAGGCACAATTATGTGGGAAAATGTTTTTCCCCGCTTTATTTAAATAACTAAATCCTGGCATTAAAGTATTAATGTATATTCTTTCTATTTTAGTAGTAGCTACTTTTCTTTTATGATTGTTTTTAATCAATTTTAAATAAGGTTCGTTATTTAAGGCATTTGCTTTCATAATTATTATTTTGGGGGTGAATTAATTATAAGTGTAGGGTTAATTTATTTTTTAATAAAAATTTGAGTGAAATAATTTCTATGCTCTTGGTTTGCATCGGTAGAAATTCCAAAATGTGTATATTCAGGGTTTTCAATAATGGCTTTGTGTTCTGGACTGTTTAACCAGCCATAAACAACACCTTCAGCAGAATTAAAGCCATAGGCTACATTTTCTCCAACACTTTTAGCTCCAGCATTATCCATTAAATTTTGAGATCGCTGGCTAAAATTATCATGATTTACTTCACCTTTCTCAATCATATAATTTGTGTGTCCATCAGCAACACCAGAAATTATATCTAATTTTGTAAGTGTATTTAATCCAATACTGCTTCTATGATTATTTATTAAATCTAATATTTGAGATTCAATAGTTGAATATGTGACATTAGAAGTATTTACAACTTCAGCTGTGTTATTAAAATAAACACCATCTTCTTCAGGTGAACAAGAAAATAATAGAAAGCTAAAAAGAAAAATAGCTGTGAGGTTTAGGGATAAAGTTTTCATTTTTGAGGGGTTATTGGGGTTAAACTTTTAAGTTTATTTGTGTTTAAGGGTTTCGTTTTTAGGGTTGATTTATTTTTCTGAATTGGGAAGTATTTTTTGTTTTGTTTTTAGGGTTAATTTATTTGTTTTTTAATATTGGGGTTCATAATTAAGGTTTAATTACACATCAAATGTAATAATAAAAAGTTATAAATCAAATAAAAAATCAAAAAACACACCATTTATTATGAAAAACATACCATTTGTTAGTAATAACAACTATTGATATATATTAAAATAACTACTTTGAATAATGTATTCTACCATTTATTTGTAAAAACGAGTATATTATTATATATAACGAGCATAAAAAATAGTAAAAAACACATCATAAAAGCGCTTTTATTATTATAATACTTAACTGAAATAGTTAAAATGTTGAATGAAAGAAAAAATTTAAGTGAATTTTTCGATTAAAAAAATATGAATATAATTACTTTTTAGTCATATATCAAATAGGTTTTTCTAACCTTTTTAAAGTCTTCAATTCCCTTTTGCCATGAGTTGTAAATTTCTTCAATTGAAATATGATGTTCAATTTGTTCTTGTAATTTTTTTGTACCTGCAAGTTTTGTGAAAAAGCTATTAAAAAAATTACTCTTATCGAGAGTTGATGAATAGGCCTTAATTAAATATGATAAATCAATTTTGGATAAATAATCAGTTTTACTTAAATCCAAACCACAACATTTATTACCTTGATGTTTCGGATATTTTGCCCCAAAATTTGGTTGAGGTGTAAAACAATAATCGAAATTTTTATTTTCCATAAAGGGGGATCCAAAAATTTGAAATTGTTTTTCTGTACCTCGCCCAACACTAACATTTGTACCTTCAAAAAAACATAAACTAGGATATAAATTTATTGATTTTTTATTTGGTAAGTTAGGTGATGGCTTAATAGGTAAGTTATACTTTTTGTTATGATTGTAATTTTGTAATGGTACAACAGTTAAATTACATTTTACATTATTTTTTAGCCATTGTTGACCGTTAATCATTTGCGCATATTCTCCAATTGTCATTCCATAAACGACAGGTATTGGATGCATTCCAACAAAACTTGCATGTGCTATTTCTAACGTTGGGCCATCTATATAGTGTCCATTTGGATTTGGTCGATCAAGCACAATTAGCGGTATTCCCAATTCTGCACAAGCTTCCATCACATAATGAAGTGTAGAAATATAAGTGTAAAAACGTACGCCAACATCCTGAATGTCAAAAATAACAATATCAATTCCTCCTAATTGTTCTTGTGAAGGTTTTTTATTTTTACCATATAGTGAAATAAGTGGAAGACCAGTTTTTGGATCTTTACCATTAGTTACTTTTTCTCCAGCATCAGCATTTCCTCTAAAACCATGCTCAGGAGAGAAAACAGTTTTTATGTTTATTTTCAATTTAATTAAGCTATCAACTAAATGTATAAATTTTCCATTTTTTTTTTTGATTATTGAAGTTTGATTAGCTACAATTGCAATATTTTTTTCTCTTAATAATGTTAAATATAATTTTGTTTGTTGTGCACCGGTTTCAATTTGTTTAAATGTATCTTTTTTGGAAGTTGAAACTTGACCACAAGAAATCAAACTAAAAAATAATAAAGAAACCAATAAGAAATATGTATTTTTGAACGAATAAGAAATCATTGTTAAAATTGAATTACGAGTTATTTATTGCTAAGCGTATTATTACTGCTAAAAAGTATAAAAGTAGTATATCTTCACCTATAATAAAAATTGCAATTATTGCGATTGCTATTGGAATGGTTATTATGATGATTGCTATAGGGACAGGTATTGGATTACAACAAAAAATACGTGAAAAATTATCTGGTTTTAATGGTCATATTCAAATTACTAATTTTGATAATAATAATTCTGAAATTACGTTAGAACCAATATCTAAAATTCAAAATTTTTATCCTGAGTTTACAAATATAGGTGGAATTAAAAACGTACAAGTTTTTGCTACAAAACCAGGAATTATTAGAACTGAAACCGATTTTGAAGGAATAATTTTTAAAGGTGTTTCTAACGATTATGACTGGTCTTTTTTTAAAGAATATTTGGTAGAAGGAATTGTTCCCAATTATGATACTAATGTATCTTTTGATGTGTTAATTTCAAGTGAAATTTCTAACAGATTAAATATTAACTTAAATGAGGAGTTTAATATCCTCTTTGTAAAAGATGATCCTGCTAAAGCACCCTGGTTAAGAGTTGTAAAAGTTATTGGAATTTATAATTCAGGATTTCAGGATTTTGATAAAAATTTTGTAATTGCAGACATAAGGCACATTCAAAAAATGAATAAATGGTCAGGTAATGATGTAGGTGGCTTTGAAGTGATACTTAATAATTTTGATGATATACAAGAAAAAAGTAATGAAATTTATAAAGAAACGGCCTCAACATTAAATAGTCAAAGTATTATTGAAAAATATCCTGCAATATTTGAATGGATTGGTTTATTCGATACTAATATTTATTTAATTATAGTCATTATGGTTTTAGTTGCAGGAATTAATATGATAACAGCTTTATTAGTACTTATCTTAGAACGTACGCAAATGATAGGAATACTTAAAGCCTTAGGAAGTAGCAATGTTAGTATTCGGAAAGTATTTTTATATAATGCCAGTTATTTAATTTTAAGAGGCTTATTTTGGGGTAATTTAATCGGTTTAATTATTTTAGCAATTCAAAAGTATGGGAAAATTATATCCTTAAATCCAGAAACATATTATGTAAATACAGTACCTATTTATTTAGATGCGGGTTATATTTTATTGTTAAATATTGGCACCTTATTATTATGCCTAATAATGTTAATAATTCCTTCTTTAATCATTACAAAAATTAGCCCTGTAAAATCTATTAAGTTTGAGTAATTTACAAGAATTATTTCGTCTAAGATTTTAACAATAACAATCTATCTTTTTTATAAAATATGGTACATTTGCACCACAAAATTAAAAAAATGAAGTACGCTAAAAATATATTAGAAACTATAGGAAATACACCTTTAGTAAAACTAAATAAAACTGTTGAAGAAATTGATGCTTTGGTGCTAGCTAAAGTTGAAACATTTAATCCTGGAAATTCAGCTAAAGATAGAATGGCCGTTAAAATGATTGATGATGCAGAAAGTCAAGGTTTATTAAAACCAGGGGGAACAATTATTGAAGGAACTTCAGGAAATACAGGAATGGGTTTGGCTTTGGTTGCTATTATACGTGGATACAAATTAATTTGTGTTATTAGCGATAAGCAATCTAAGGAAAAAATGGATATTTTAAGAGCAGTAGGTGCTGAGGTTATTGTTTGCCCAACCAATGTAGAGCCGGAAGATGCACGTTCATATTATTCAGTTTCTAAGCGTTTAGCTACTGAAACCCCAAACTCTTGGTATGTAAATCAATATGATAATCCATCAAACTTATTGGCACATTATGAAAGTACTGGTCCAGAAATATGGGAGCAAACCGATGGTAAAATAACTCATTTTGTAGTAGGAGTAGGAACAGGAGGAACAATTTCTGGTATTGGAAAATATTTAAAAGAAAAAAATCCAACTATTAAAATTTGGGGAATTGATACTTATGGTTCAGTATTTAAAAAATATCATGAAACTGGTATTTTTGATGAAAATGAAATTTATCCATACATCACGGAAGGGATTGGTGAAGATATATTACCTAAAAATGTTGATTTTAGTGTTATTGATGGTTTTACCAAAGTAACCGATAAAGATGGCGCCGTTTATACACGTAAAATTGCTAAAGAAGAAGGTATTTTTGTTGGGAATTCTGCAGGCTCAGCAGTAAAAGGATTGTTGCAGTTAAAAGAACATTTTAAGAAAGATGATGTTGTTGTTGTGATGTTTCATGACCATGGAAGTAGATATGTTGGTAAAATGTTTAATGATGATTGGATGCGTGAAAGAGGTTTTTTAGATGAAGAAAAAGTAAATGCCATTGATTTAATTAAAGATAGAATTAAAATACCTTTAATAACAGTAAAAACCGAAGAATTAGTTTCACATGCAATTGAGAGAATGCGTACAAATGATATTTCTCAAATACCTGTAACAGACGTTCAAGGATTTGTGGGTTCAGTTGATGAAAGTGAATTATTTAGGTTGTATTTTGATGATAAGAATATTGCAAATAAGCCAATAAAAGATGTTATGGGAACTTCTTTTCCTATCGTAAAAAGTGATACATCTATTGATGAAATTTCAAAATTAATTAATAAAGAAAATAGTGCTGTATTGGTTGATTTAGGAAATGATAAATTTCATATTATTACCAAGCATGATGTTATAAGATCTATTCAGTAATAGTAGTTATTTGTCAAACTGAGCTTGTCGAAGTTTCTTATATTAAAATATTTCGACAAGCTCAATATGACAGTTAGTATTAAAAATATACTCTACTTATTATTTTCTACAATATATTCAAGCATTTTTTTAACTAAATGAACTCTATCAACTCCACGAATATTATGAGGGTGCATTGGATACGTAAAATAGTCAATTTGTACTTTTTGTTTTATAGCTTCTAGTAAAAGCGTCATACTATGTTGTGGGACCACTGTTGGGTCTACACTTCCGTTTATGATAAGCATTTTCCCTTCTAGATTTTTAATGTAGTTATGAACTTTTGCTTTTTTGTAGCCTTCTGGATTTTCTTGTGGAGTGTCCATATAGCGTTCACCATACATTACTTCATAATATTTCCAGTCAGTTACAGGACCACCAGCAACAGCAGTTGTAAACACTCCAGGGTTTCGTAACATTAAACTTGTAGTCATAAAACCTCCATAACTCCAGCCGTTAACGGCAATTCTTTTACTATCAACAAAATTTAACGATTTTAAATATTCAATACCAGTTAATTGATCTTCAATTTCCGCATCTCCTAAATTTCTATGAATTACACTTTCAAAAGTAAAACCTCTATTTGCAGAACCTCTGTTATCCAACGTAAAAACAATATAATTTTCTAAAGTAGCAAAAGCAGGCAACCATAAACTTGAACCTCCTAGCCAAGAATTGGTAACTAATTGTGCATGAGGACCACCATAAACATATACTAAAACAGGGTATTTTTTTGAAGCATCAAAATCAGCTGGTTTTGTGATTTTCGCATACAAATCTGTGCCATCATTTCCTTTTAAAGTTAGAAACTCTGTAGTTCCTAATTTAAAATCTTTTAAAGGATTTTCAGCTTTTAAAATAGCAATTGTTTCCCCTTTTTTTGTATCAGTAATTACAATATTTCTTGGTATTGTTAAACTAGAGTAACTATCAATTAAATATGCACCATTTGTGCTTAACTGTGTTCTGTGAGTAGCGCTTTTCTTCGTGATTTTTGTGTATTTACCTGATTTTAAATTTACTTTAAATGTATGAGATTCTCTTGCATCAGTTCCAGTACCTGTAATAAAAACATTTTTTCCTTTGGTGTCAAATCCTAAAATTCCAGTTATCACCCAATTAAATTTAGTTAATTGTTTTACTAATTTACCTTCGGTTGTGTATTGGTATAAATTCATAAAACCATCACGTTCACTAAACCATAAAAAGTTGGTAGTACTATTAGGTAGAAAAACTGCATCAAATTCAGGTTCAGTCCATTTAGGGTTTTGTTCTTCAAATAAAGTGTTTACTTTTTCTCCTGTTTCAATATTATATTTATTGTACCATACATGGTTTTGACCTCTGTTTATTTCAGCAACCAATACATATTTTTCATCAGGAGTCCAAGATAAATTTGTTAAATAATGCTCATCGGAAGTATCAATGTTTAAGTAGCTAGTTTTTGAAGTTTTTAAATTAAAAATACCAATTTTAGCAATTTCGCTCCCTTGTCCTGCCATTGGATATTTAATATTTCTTAATGTTGCTGGATACGTAGTTATATCAACTAATGGGTAATTAGTTACATTGCTTTCATCTTTCTGATAAAAGGCCAGAAAATTACCCTTAGGGCTCCAAAAAGTTCCTTTTACAATACCAAATTCACTTCTGTGAATTGCTTGTCCCGAAACAATGTTTTTATCCTTAATTTTAGTAACAGCAATCTTTGGTTTTGAAGCTGTTGCAACATATAAATTATTATCTAAAGTATAGGCAATCGCTTCAGCTTTTGAATTGTATTCATTGTTTTGAGCTCCATCATCAAATTTAATTGATATGTTTTTTTCGTTAATTTCATAGTTAAAAACTTCAATGGAATTACCATTTCTAAAAGAAAATTTAGCTGATGTTATTTCTTGTAAACGGGGGAAACGTTTTAAAGCTGGATATATGGCTTGTAGTTGATTTAAAGAAATAGTTTTAATTTTACTATTTGTTTTAGCATTGGTAAAAACTAAATTATTTTCTTGTTGAAAAACATAAATAGATGAATTGTCAACCCATTTTAAATTTTGTAATGAAGTTGGATATAAATCTTTGTAATACCCTAAAACGGCATCATCAATTGTTAATTTTTTTTGTTGTGAAAAACCTAAAAAAAAGGTACTTAATAATAGAAATAGAACTATTTTTTTCATTTGTAGAGTTATTTTAGTGATAAGTAACAAAGTTACTTAATTAAAGTAGTTGAATGCTGATGTTTATCAGTTGTTACTAAAAATTTAAACGTGCCATGATTGGAAAATGATCTGAATATTCTACGCTGTATGTTTTAAAATTATTGACTTCAATTTTTTTATCAACTAAAATAAAATCTATTCTAAATGGAAAAGGGTAATTGTATGTTTTTCCAAAACCTTTTCCAGCAATTTCAAACGCATCATTTTTACCTATTTTTAATTGGTGGTAAGCCCAAGAAAAAGCAGTGTTATTAAAATCGCCACAGATAATAGATTTATGTTTTAAATGAGCTTGATGTTCAACAATTAAATTAACTTGATTATTTTGTTTTTTGAAAGCGTTTTGAAGTCTAATTCTTAGTTTTTCTGAATTTTCTGTACTAAAAGTTTCTGCTTTTGGGTTTGTTTTAAGAGTTTCTAAATGAACGTTATATATTCTAATAGTATCTTTATTTTTTATGATATCAGCAAAAATGGTATTGTTATTACTCTTTGGGAAATTTAGCGAACCAGAATTTATGATTTTGTACTTCGAAAAAATTGCTTGCCCAAAATTTTCTTTGGTATTCACTTTTACAAAATGATAGTTGTATTTGAAACCTAAGTTTTCAGTTTTACTAAATTCTTGTAAACATAAAATGTCAGGATTTTTGATATTTATAAATTTAAAAATATTTTGAGGTATATCATCATTTTCAATAGATTTATAAATGTTAAACATTCTAACATTGTAACTCATTATTTTTAAATCGTTATTCAATAATATTTTTTTTTCTTCAAATGAATAAAATTTTGTAATATATTGAAAACCAACAAGTAATACCACTGTTGAAATTAAAAATGATTTCTTGAATTTAACAATCCAATATACTATAAACAGTAGGTTTATGATAATTAATATTGGTGTAGTTAAACTTGTTAGCGAAAGTATTGGAAGTGTATTTGGTGATATGTAATAACTTAAAAATGAAACAAGTAAAAAGGTTGCAATTAACGAATTAATAGCAGCAATTAATTTATCTATGAGGGATAACTTTTTCATTTATTTTTTTCCAGCTCTAAATAAAAAATCTTTTTCCTCTTGTGTTAAACTTTCGTAACCCGATTTTCCAATTTTATCTAAAATATCATTAATTTTTCGTTGTTTAGTTTTAGAAACTTCGTTAGCATTAGCTCTTTTTTTTGTTTTGTAAACAGCTTTAAAAGGTGATTTATTTTTAGGCTTCAGTGCATTTGTAAAAAAATCTAAAATTGTTTCAAACCATTTACCAATATCATTTCCTTGTTCTAATTGTTTTGAATATATAAATCCAAAAACTGCCCCACTAATATGTGCAATTGCAGAACCTTTATCTGGGTTTACAAGTTGTAAAATACTTAAAGCAACCCAAATGGCAGCCAACACCCACAACTCAACACTTCCAATAAAACGTAATCTAAGTGCATATCTTGGTGTTTTTGTTGCCATAGCAATAAAAATAGTAGAAACAGCTGCTGATGCTCCTGCTAATGGAAGAGCATTAGTTTTATGAATAAAATAATAGTAGAGAAGGAACATCATTCCACCAAAAATTGCTCCTAAAAAGTAAAAGTTCAAAAATTGTTTTTTAGTATAAAAATCTAAAAACAAGTTTCCAATATAATATAAAACTAGTAAGTTTGATAATACATGAAATAAGTTTTGATGTATAAATGCATAACTTATAAGTGTCCAAGGTTTAAATAAAAAAGTATCTAAATTAGAGGGTAATGCAAACCATTGAATACTAAACTTAGTAAGAATAACTGTTACTAAAAATAAAAATACATTAATGTAAATTATTTTTTCAACAATGTTTGCTTTGGAAAAGGCATATTTTATGTCGTTTATTATATTCAAAATTAGTTCCAGCGTTTAAATTGGTTTTGTTTCCAATACCAAGCAATTATAAATCCAATAAGCGCACCACCAATGTGTGCAAAGTGAGCTACATTCCCTATCGAATATTTAGTCATTCCAAAAAATAAATCTCCGGCAATTATAGCAGGTATAAAATATTTTGCAGCAATAGGAACAGGGAAAAATATCAGTGCTAATTTTGAATTTGGAAATGATAAACCAAAAGCGACCAATACTCCGTATATGGCACCAGATGCCCCAATAGCTGAGGCATGATATGTTGTATAAAATTCAGCTAAACTTTCTTTTGGAATTTGTTCTAAAATTTGAGAATTATAACTTCCAGTAGTTAATAAATGTTGAATATCAGCAGCTGAAACTCCAATTTTGATTAATTCTTCATATATACCATTAAATTGAAAATAATTTACCAATGTGTAAATAGCACCAGCTCCTAATCCGGCTGAAAAGTAAAAGAATAAAAATTTATTTCTGCCCCACATTTGTTCTAAAGGTGTTCCAAAAGCCCATAA
>NZ_JASFZF010000132.1:0-24779 GCF_046055765.1 Lutibacter sp.
CCATTTGCTAATTTGGAGTTAAAATTTCGATTTATATGCATTGTGATACTATCTTGCAAACATTTTCTTAATTCCTCATTTGTCCCTTCACACCCTGGAAAAACAGGGACAATTTCAATTTTCGCAAATGGAACATCTTCACCTTTAACATATTCCCAATTATTTTTATATGAATCTGCATTATTATTTGTTTTAAGAAATCCTATACGATCCCCGTTACTATCAATAACAACAAGAAATTTAAAAATTGAATTTTCAATAGTTGAAGATCTAGTGTACATTTCCTTTTCTTTTTCAGTATACTCTTCAAACGAAACAATTGTTCCCGCTAAGCTTTTTCCAACAAATATTTTTCCATCTTTTGTATCAAAATATTTTCCTTCAGTTATTCCTTCATTTTGTTGTAATATGCTTTCCATTTCCAATAATTCATCCTTTGCAGCATCAGTACAAGATGAATAAATTAGCATTCCTAATAACAAAGGCACAATTAATAAATACTTTAACTGTTTCATTTTTTGAGATTTTTCTTTTGTAATCATAACTATTCTTTTTTTAATTAATGAATGTTTAAAAAATTGGTTGATGAATGAAATATTTTCAACATTAAAAGTTTCGGCTAGTAATTTGTTGAAATACGTATTTTTATCAGTTTCATTTACAACTTCAGCATCAGAAATATATTCGTGTAGCACTGTAATTCGTTTTTGATAGATATAAACCATAGGATTAAACCATAACACTATTTTTAATACTTCAAATAATAACAAATCTAATGTGTGTTTTTGTTTACAGTGTATTAATTCGTGTTTTATAATATGTAAATCTTCATTTTTTAATAAATGTTTGTGTATAAATATATAATTGAAAAATGAAAAAGCCGATTGTTTGTTTTCTAGTAATACTAATGAGAACTTCTCTTTTTTGAGTACTTTATTTGTTGATATTAATTGAAGTATTTTTGTAAACTTAATTAAAAATAAGAATAAAAAAGTACCTAATCCAGCATAAAAAATTAGTACCAAATAATCTATTGTTGAGTTATTTTGAGTTGTTTGTTCAATTATAATTTGCGGATTTAAAAACAACGTTGGTAATTGTTCAACATAAGCTTGCGGTACTGCTTTTTGAACACTTTCAAATTTTAGTAATGGAACAATAAAGGATAAAATTGGAGTTATTAGCAGGTAAAATCGATTCCATTTAAAAAAGGTTTCTTTTTGTAAAAAGAAATCGTACACCGCTAAGAATAATGCTTGAAATAAAATTACTTGTAGTATATAATTTATCATTTTTTTGTTTTTTTAGGATTAATAGTTTCTAAAATAGTTTCCAACTCTTTTAAATCAATATCGTTTTTATTTACAAAAAATGATACCATACTTTTAAACGAACCTCCAAAATAACCATCTACTAATTTATTTATACTCTGATTGCTATATGCAGTTTTATTCACTAACGGTAAATAAACATATCCTCTTCCTTTTGCTTTGTGTGAAACAAATTTTTTAGTTTCTAATATTCTAATAATAGTTGAAACCGTATTATAAGCTGGTTTGGGCTCAGGTAACTTTTCAATAATATCTTTTACAGATGCTTCTTCTAAGTTCCACAAAACTTGCATTAATTGTTCTTCAGCTTTTGTTAATTGTCGCTCCATTTTTTTAACTAAGTTTTTAGTTTTACAGTACAAATATAACTAAATAGTTAGTTTAAACTAATTTTTTAGTTGAAAAACTAAAATTGTATTAAATTTATCTTTCAAAATATATTTTGAAAGATTATATTTAGCCTATGGACATTTTTCTGTTAATTATTGGTTTTTTGGTAGCATTATTAGGTATAATAGGTTCATTTTTACCGATTTTACCAGGACCATTAACAAGTTGGTTTGGTTTGTTAATTCTTCATTTTACGGGTGCAGTTCCTATGAATTGGGCGTTTTTAGGAATTACGTTGGGTATTGCAATACTTATATGGATTGTTGATTATTTTATTCCTGCAATGGGAACTAAAAAATTTGGAGGGACACGTTATGGTGTTATTGGTACTATGGTTGGGTTAGTAGTTGGGTTACTTGCTCCAATTCCTTTTGGAATAATTATAGGGCCATTTATAGGTGCTTATATCGGAGAAATGTTAAACGAAAAAAATTCTGGCAAAGCATTAAAGGCAGCTTTTGGCTCTTTCATTGGGTTTTTAACTTCTTCCTTTTTAAAATTTATAGCGGCTATAATATTTACAGGTTTATATATTTCAATATTTTGGGAATACAAATCAATCTTTTTCACATTTTCTTAAAAAAGCAATAGACTTAAAATAAAAAAAGCGTCCCGAATTCGGGAAGCTTTCCATTGGTTTTTTTAAAAAACCTGACGCTATTAACGTCAAACAACACAACTAAATCGCACTAAAAATGCGATAAGCAAATATATAAAATATAATTAGATAACAAATTGTAAATTCTTTTTCTTTCTAAATTACCTATTTTTCTGAATTGATTGTATCTTTGCAAACTGTTTTTAATGATTAAAAAACTAACATTTATAATTTAAAAGAAATGAAAATGAAACACATAGCTAATTTTGTAGTAACATTATTTATACTTATTTCAATAATATCTTGTAAAACCGAAACTAAAAACGAACAAAAAAATATACAAAGTACAGACCAGATACATAAAAAGAAGGAAACAGACGTACATTGGTCACATCAAAAAGGAGAAGATGGTCCTGAGAACTGGGAAAATTTATCTGATAAATTTACTGACTGTGGTGGGAGTGCACAATCACCAATTAACATTAGTACAAATGCTATTTCAAAAGTAGATACTTTAACTGCTATTGAATTTAATTATGGAAAATCTGATGTTACTATTATTAATAATAAACATACCGTTCAGTTTAACATAACAGGTGATAACAACGTAAAATTAAATGGTACAGATTATAAATTATTACAATTTCACTATCACACACAAAGTGAGCATACTATTGATGGAAACCATTACCCAATTGAAGTTCATTTTGTACATAAAAATTCTGACACAAATTTTGCAGTACTAGGTGTTTTGTTTGAAGAAGGTGATTCTAATGCATTATTTGATAAATATTTAGAAAATTTTCCAACCAGTAAAGGAGAATTTAAATCTGAAGATATGATAGATATTATAAGTTTATTTCCTAAAAATAAAAGTTATTACAATTATAAAGGTTCTTTAACTACACCTCCATGTTCAGAGGTTGTAAATTGGTATGTGTTAAAAACTCCACTAACCGCTTCAAAACAACAAATTGAAATTTTTGAAAAAATTTTAAACAATAATTACCGACCTATACAATCACTAAATGGAAGAGAAGTACAGGTTTACAATCAATAAAAAAGCGCTAAATAACAACTATTTAAAAAACACTGCATGCAATTATCAGCACTTGAAATAATTAGAAGAGAATCATTACAAAAACTACGTGAATTAGGTATAAATCCTTATCCTGCAAAAGAATTCAAAACAACCACTAAAATCAAAAATATACTTTCTGATTTTAATGAATTTGAAGGTAAGGAAGTTATTTTGGCAGGAAGAATGATGAGTCGTAGAATTATGGGGAAGGCTTCTTTTGCTGAATTAAAAGACGCCAGTGGCAGCATGCAAATTTATATTAATAGAGATGAACTTTGCCAAACAGAAGATAAAATCATGTATAATACGGTTTTTAAAAAATTGTTGGATATGGGTGATATTATTGGGGTTAGAGGTGAAGTTTTTAAAACCAAAGTTGGTGAAATTTCTATCAATGCAAGAGAAATAACAGTCTTATCAAAAAGTTTACGCCCATTACCCGTTGTAAAAACAGATGCTGAAGGAAAAGTACACGATGCTTTTTCTGATCCAGAACAAAGATACCGTCAACGTTATGTTGATTTAATTGTAAACGATCACGTAAAAGAAACCTTTATTAAAAGAACTAAAATCACCAATTCAATGCGTGATTTCTTCAATAAAAAAGGATATTTGGAAGTTGAAACACCAATATTACAACCTATTCCAGGAGGTGCAGCTGCTCGTCCTTTTATAACACATCACAACGCATTAGATATGCCTTTGTATTTACGTATTGCTAATGAATTATATTTAAAAAGGTTAATAGTTGGTGGTTTTGATGCGGTATATGAGTTTTCTAAAGACTTTAGAAATGAAGGTATGGACAGAACTCATAATCCAGAATTTACTGTTATGGAGTTGTATGTAGCATACAAAGATTATAATTGGATGATGAACATGACTGAAGAATTATTAGAAAAAATTGCCATTGACACAAACGGAACAACCGAAGTTGAAATAGGTGAAAATAAAGTAAGCTTTAAAGCTCCTTATCCGAGAGTACCTATTTTAGAAGCAATCAAAATCCATACAGGTTTTGATGTTGCTGGAATGAGTGATGTTGAATTAAGAGAAGTATGTACTAAGGTAGGAATTGAAGTTGATGAAACTATGGGTGTTGGAAAATTAATAGATGAATTGTTTGGTTCAACATGTGAGCATCTTTACATTCAACCAACATTTATTATAGATTATCCAAAAGAAATGAGCCCGTTAACAAAAGAGCATCGTACAAATCCAGATTTAACAGAGCGTTTTGAGTTAATGGTAAATGGTAAAGAATTAGCAAATGCTTATTCTGAACTAAATGATCCAATAGACCAACGTGAACGTTTTGAAGACCAATTATCATTATCAGAAAAAGGAGATGATGAAGCTATGTTCATTGATCAGGATTTTATTAGAGCGTTAGAATACGGAATGCCACCAACTTCAGGAATTGGTATTGGAATTGACCGTTTGGTAATGTTCATGACAAATAATGCTTCAATTCAAGAAGTATTATTTTTTCCTCAAATGAAACCAGAGAAAAAAGCTCCAGCTGTTGAATTGAATGATGAAGAAAAAATGGTTTTCGAAATTTTGAAGAAAGTTAAAAAAATAGCTTTAGTAGATTTAAAATCTCAAAGTGGTTTAAGTAATAAAAAATGGGATAAAACTATTAAAGGTTTAACTAAACATACTATTGCCAAAGTAAATAATACAGAAGAAGGTTTATTTGTAGAAATAATTTAAATAAAAAATTAAAATGTCATGCTGAATTTATTTCAGCATCTCATTATCGTTTAAAAGGAACTACTCAATCGGTAGTTCCTTTTTTTATTGGTTTTAAGGTTGTATTTAATATTAAAAGCTAAAAAGTGTTAATTTTAAGATATTGATATTCTAGTTACTTTAACTTTTTTATTCGTCTATAAATCACTATTTTAGTAGTGCTAAATATTTAATTTAAATCTGTTATCATGACTAAATTCACACAAGTATTTATCAATAAACACGTATTAAAGTCAATTCTATTTTTTGTTTTAATCATAGGATTTCAAAGTTATAGTTTTGCCTTAACACATGTAATTCTAAATGATACCATAGGTTTTAATGAATACAAAGGAAAAGTAATAGATAGTAAAACTAAAAAAGGATTAGTTTTTGCTTCATTAACTGTAAATGGAACAAATATTAGTACAATTTCAAATACTCAAGGTAATTTTTTATTGAAAGTTCCTAAAATACACTCAAATCAAAATGTTACAATTTCATTTTTAGGTTATACTAGTAAAGTATTAAATTTATCTAATTTTAGTTTAAAAACAATTATAAAATTAGAGACTTATATTGAAGAGCTTTCTGAAGTTAATCTTTCTGTTAAAGATGCTGAATCTTTAATTTTAGAAGTATTAAAAAGAAGGGGAGATAATTATTCTAATAAATTGAATAATATGACTGCTTTTTATAGGGAAACTATAAAAAAAAGACGAAATTATGTGTCTTTATCGGAAGCAGTTATAGAAATTAATAAGCAACCATATACAAATTCTAAAAAAGATATTTTAAAACTTTATAAATCACGAAAAAAGACAGATTACTCTAGGTTAGATACCGTTGCTTTTAAACTTAGAGGTGGACCTTTTAATACGTTGTATATTGATATTATGAAAAATCCTCAATTTTTTTTCACTGAAAAAATGGTTGAAATTTATGACTTCAAGTTTGATAAAACTACAAAAATTGATAATAGGCCAATTTATGTGGTTAATTTTAAACAAAAAAAACAGATAACGGATCCACTTTTTTATGGAAAATTATATGTTGATGCTCAAACATTAGCGTTAACTAACGCTAAATTTAAACTAAATATTGAAAATAAAGTTAAGGCTAGCAGAATATTTATTGTTAAGAAACCAAAACATGCAAAAGTGTACCCAATTGAAGCTACATATCATATAGATTATCGTGAAAAAGAGGGTAAATGGTATTATGGATATAGTAGAATTCAATTGGGCTTTAAAATAGATTGGGATAAAAAGTTATTTAATACGGTTTATTATACAACTATTGAAATGGCAGTAACAAATTGGAAACAAAATTCGACCAAAAAGTTAATAAAAATTAAAGAGAGATTAAGACCTTCGGTAATTATGAGTGAAAAATCTTCTGGTTTTTCTGACCCTGAATTTTGGGGAGAATATAATGTTATTGAACCAGAAAAATCTATTGAATCTGCAATTAGGAAAATTCAAAAACAACTAAAAAGGCGTAAAAATAATTAAAATTTTAGTCAACCTATTTCAGGAAAGTACAGTGCTTATAGTATTGTAAATTCACAACAAATTGTTGATTGTATAAATGGGATTCTAGACCCTAAATAATATTAATTTAGAATTATTAAGCTATTCTTTAAAATGTAATACAAATTAAGATTGTTAACTTGTAGGTTTAAAATTCTTAATTACATTTTAATCTTTATAGGATGTATTTAATTAAAATTAAAAAATTTACTATTGTTTCCTCTTCTGAATTGTCTAAACTGGTAAAAATCAAAAAGAATAAAAATTTGAAAATAGTTATAGGATACACCAGTTAGATTTTTATTCCCTAATTCAAATGAATAGTTACCACCAATTTCCATTTGTTCAAGGAATATACTTGCTGAAGCCCCCATAGTAGTTAAATTAGTTCCCAAGTAGTTATTTAAATGTTGGTTTAAACCGAATGAAAAATTTTCAATAATAGCTTCTTGATATAGGTCAACTCTTGATTTAGAGCCTTGATTGGAGAATGATCCATATAAATATAAATAAGAGTTTGAAGGTAAAGATCCTCTATTATACGGATTTAAATCATATTCATAACCTGTTTGAAATGATATAAATAAATCTTTTTTAACTTTTGCTTCACTATTGAAGGAAGTATTAGGTTGATTTATATGCTTTAGGCTTAAACCAAAAAATAGATTTCTACTATTATGGATATGAGCCCCAGCTCCTAAGTCAAAGTAATTTACTTTATTATTTACATTAACAGGGTCAATACTAATTCCAGCTATGTTTCCTGTAAATATATCAATTTGATCTTCAAAAACTAACGAAGAATAATCTAGTTTACGATTTCCATAGCCAATAGAAAGAGAGGTGTTTAGTACCCAATTATAAGATAAATTAGTTTTATAAATGTAATGCACATTTGCTTGTGAAGTAGAATAACCTAATGCATTAATTTGAAATAAATTAACATCAAGTGCTAGTGAAAAATTATAATCTTCAAAAAATGCAGAACCAAATGCGAAACTATTTTCAATATTACTATCACCATTTAGAATACTTTCATTACCATAGATAACCCCAAGTTGTGAGGTTTCAGTAAATCCATAAAAACTAGGGTTTAGAGTCCCCGTAATTTTATTTTGATTATTATAAAAATATTCTTGGCCGTACATTAAATTAACGCAGAATACTAATAAAATAAAATAGAGTTGTTTATTCATCATGAGTAATTTTTATAAATTTATTGTACTATTAAGAAGCGTCCTGTTTTTTCTATTGTTTTTCCATCAAGTGTTTTTGCAATAATATAACATCTATAAGAAGTGTTTTTAGGTTCTGAATTAACAGGCTCAATACCATCCCATCTTAACTCACCTAAATTATTTTCTGATGTAATATCCTTATTTGTGGCTTCATAAACTAAATTACCCCATACATCATAAATGTACATAGTAATTTCTTTAATTCCGTTAAATGAAGGTCCAAATAAATCATTAATACCATCATAGTTTGGAGAGAACACGGTAGGAAGTATAATTGTAGCACCTTTACCAATAATTATTGTTTTAGTAATGGATTTTGAGCAACCTGCACTGTTAAAAACGGTTAGTGTTACTTCATAAATACCATCATTTGTATAGGTATGGAAAACAGTATTAATATTTTCACCATCTGAGTTATATGCTAAATCTTCAGGATTATAAAATACTTTAAAGGGAGTATTATCGTCAAAATCCCAAACTATATAATTGTAATCTATATTGTTGAAAATATTAATGTCCAATAAGTTTGTAAATTCAATACTAGAATTTACACCTATATATCCAACAGACGCAAAATCTAAAGATGTAAATTCAAAATCAATATCTTCAACTGTATTTGTAGAAAGAATGACTTCATCTGAACAACCTTGAGAATTTACAACTTTTAATATTCCATTTAAACCAGATGTGCTAATTACAAGCTCATAAATATTACTTCCTACATTTGTTGAAGATACTAATACGTCATTATAATAAAAAGTTAAATCAGTATCTAATGAATTCATTTTAACTGTTATTGTTCCAGAAGCATTACTACAAAGATTTTCATCAATGTTTACATAATCTATTGAAAGTGATTGTTCGCTATCAATGGTAAATGAATATGGTTCCGAGACACAATTATTACTATCTGTAACTGACAATCTATACAATCCAATTTGTAAGTCACATATATTAAAATAATTTGTTACTCCTAGTACTTCGTTCCAAGATTGACTTGAAGAATTATAATTTTCTAATAAGAATGAAGTGTAAATACCACTTCCGCCAGCGAAATCAAAATTTACACATGGACTATTACAACTTTCATTGGTAATTGAAAGCAAGGAAATAGCTATAGATTCATTAGAATTAATAGTAAAAACCTCAGTTGGTAGAGGACATCCAATGGCATCCGTACCACTAAATGTATAATCTCCAGGTGCTAACCCCGTAATTGTATTTTGATTTTGACGAAACCCATTTGGCCCTTCCCAAGTAATAGCATAGAGAGGATTTCCATTTTCATCAATAAACGGTACACCTCCAAAGATAGTTACTGTTATTTCTCCATCATTACCATCACAAGAGATTTGAGTTACCTCACCACTTATAGACATAGGTGAAGAAATTTCTAAGACACCTTTTTTAATAGTACCACAATTATCATATATAATTTCATATTCAAAGATTCCAGATTCTGAAGGCTGACCACTTATTGTTAGTACAAGTCCTGTTGAAGAAGTTATTTGTGATGCACTAACTCCAGAAGGTAAACCTGATACGCTAATAATCCCAGCACTAGGTAAACTACCCGTAATATTGTAAACAATATCTTCAATTGGGTTTGTAAACGAACAAAGCGTCTGACTGTCTGAGCCTGAATCTAATTCAATGGTTACAGCTGCATATAAATTTTCAATAGTTATATCTAATTCGGCACTACAATTTAAACTACTTAATGTTTGTATTTGGAAATTAAATGTACCTGTATTTACAGGAGCACCTGTAAGTACATAAGTTCCTGTAACTGAATCAAAGTTAACGGTAATAAAACTAGGTAGTAACGTTTCATCAATTTCTGTACCTATTGGATTTACAGTAAATATGATTGGATCAATTTCACTATTTTGACAAACCGACTGTGTAACTAGACCTGAACTAGACTCTAGTATAATTGTAGGAATATCTTCAATTGTTAATTCAATTTCAGCAGTAGCAAAATCATTACAAATTATGTCTGTTGATATAGTAATTATATTTGGATTACTTGTTATTACAGTTGGGGTTCCAGAAATTATTAATTCTCCATCTGAAATTAAATAAGAAATACCAGTAGGTAATGTAGGTGAGAATGTTACGTCAGTTAGGCTCGAAGGTACTGCAAAACGAATTGGTTCTATTGCAGAATTCAAACAAGAGATTTGGTTCAATTCACCGCTTATAGAATTTATGAACGGACCATCTTCAACTGTGATAGAGCCTGAAAGCTCAGTACTACAGTTATTACCTGTTAAAATACTATAATTGTACACACCACTTAATGTTGGAGTACCTTGAATAATTCCACTACCAGTTACCACATCATTTGTGAAATTTACCCCAGGAGGTAATGTTCCTATCAAAATAAGTGTTTGACCTGGTGATGATTGGTATTGGATATTGGGTGCTAAAGCAACATTTACACAAATAGTTGTATTGGCTTCTCCAATAGTTAACTGTAGTGAATCCGGATCGAGAATTGTGATATCACCTTCTTCTGTAGCAGAACTACAGATACCTTGTGTAGTTATAGTATAAGTATAAGTATTAGGAGTGTCGCAAGAGTTACCTTCAATAGTAACTATATTATCAACAATACTCCAAGTAATACCTGAAGGAAGTCCTGTTACTGTTGCGCCAGTTGCACCACCACCTAATTCATATAAAATAGGCTCAATTGATGTGCAAGCACAAATTTCTTGTGGTTCATTAGACGGATTTAAAGCTGTAATGGTATCATTAGGGTTTACTGTAATTGTTCCTGTAAATGATGAATTACACTCAGCGATAAGACCCGAAGTAACAACTGTGTAATCAAAACTTACAGTAGGTGTACCAGAAATGGTTAATACATTACCAACAAATGAACTTGTAACACCTGAAGGTAACCCTTCTGCATAAGCATTTGTAGCATCACCAGTGATATCAAATGTAATTGGAGTAATTGCGTCTCCTTCACAAATAGTTTGGTAAGTTGATGTTCCCGCTTGTGGATATACTCCAGAATCAAGAACAGTAACAACTGCTGTTGTTGGTTCTAACAATAGTGGAGGATTGCAGTATAAACTGCCAGAATCTTCCACATTAATTAATTGAATATTATAGATGCCAGCTACATTAGTAGGTATATTAATTATTACACTATCACTTGTCGCTGGTGAAGTTACAGTACTAATAATAGTACCTATACTATAAGTAAATATATATGGTGCTGTACCGTTGGAACCTTTAAATGTAATACTTGGTTCATTAGTGTCTTTACAAACTTCATATACATTATTTCCTTCGATAGTTGCAGTAATTGCTTGTTTTAATAATATATTAATTTCTGCCATATTATCACAACCTGCGTTTAAGGAACCTATTACAAAATAACTTCCATTTTCTGTAGGAGTAATTGTAAAAGTATCACTTGTAGAACGCGGTGGAGCTATAGGGCTTCCACTTGCATCAAGGTCAACACTTAGATACCATTCATAGTTATCAGCTCCTGTAGCAGTCAATGTAATTTCGCTACCTATACAAACTTCAATTTCTTGAAGACCACCTTCAATCTCAACATTTGGCAAGGCGTCATTTACAGTTATTGTTCCTGATAATATGTTTCCACAACCTGTTGAAGCTTCAATAGTATATGGGAATATTCCAGCCTCTGTTGGTGTACCATCAATTATTCCAGTAATAGAATCAAATGTTATGCCTTCAGGTAACAGTCCTATTAGTATTAAAGTTGCTCCAGGAATTATAATATTTGGATTATTTATTATGTTATAATTAATTGTATCAATTAATGGTGTATTTATGCATAATACTGGATCTGGATCTCCTGAAAGTAATGTTATTTCACTACTATTTATAGTTAGTGAACCGTTTGTTGTTGTTTGTTCACAACTTGTAGTTGTAGAAAAAGTTTCAACAGTATATGTGAAGTCTCCAGCTTCAGTTGGTATTCCAGATATAGTTACAGTTGTACTAGTAACAGACCAAGTAATACCAGTTGGTGTATAAGGTAAAAATATAACAGCTGCTCCATTTGCACTTCCTTCTAAATTATAAGTTATAGGAGTAATAGCTGTATTAATACAAACATCTTGTACATCTGAATCAGGAATGGATAAGCTTAATTTACCTATAGGGTTTACTTCAATAATACCCGTAAATTCTGAATTACAACCTATTATTGCTCCAGAAGTTTTAACAATATAATTAAATGTACCAGCTGATGAAGCTATTCCTGAAATTGTTAATGTACCTGGAATTCCAAGTGTTGCGCTAGGAATATACTCACTTAGTACGTCCGTAGGTAAACCTTCTACAAAGGCATCAGTAGGTGAGCCGTTAATATCAAAAACAATATCTATAATAGGATCTCCTTCACATATCAATTGATTTACATCAATAAGATTTAATGGAACAATACCAGCTTCTAAAATGGTTACAAACGCTTGAGAAGGTTCTAAAATTTGGCCATTGCTGCAAGTGCCAGAATCTACACTATTTAAGGTAACTAAAAACTCACCTGGAGTCGTAGTTGGTATAGGGGGTGTTAAATCTGCAGTATTTCCAGAAGTAGTAATTGAACCTGTTACGTCAATTGGAAGTAAACTTGAAGAGATTGTATAGTAAAAAGTATAACCACCTGTACCATTTGCTCCTTCAAAAGTAATTATTGGAGGAGTTGCGCCTTCACAAAGGGTATAATCATAAGTTCCTGTGATGGTACCTGTTATTGCCGGTAAAACAGTTATTATAATGTCATCTGTATTTTCACAACCAAAACTATCTGTACCTATAACCGTGTAGGTTCCTGTAATTATTGGAGTGAATGGCACACCATCCGTAACACCATTATTCCAAATATAGGTAGTTGCACCAGATCCAGATAAGGTAATTTCTTCACCTGCACAAACTTCAAGTGTACTCGGTCCTGCATCTACTATTGGTAAATCCCTTACCGTAATTGATGCTGTGCCAGATTGAATTTGTGTACAAGAAGTAGCGCTTGAGTCTGTAACACTTACCAATGTATAATTATAAATTCCAGAAGTGTTAGTAGGTACTGTAAAAGTTGCTATATCTAAAGTAGAAACAATAGTTTGTGTAGCCCCACTTTCATCAATATATTCAAATGTATATGGAGCAGTACCTGTAGCCCCTGTAAATGTAATTGTTACTGGTGTGTTTAAACAAACTTCAGTAGCTGAAGAAGAAATTGTAGCCGTAGGTAAAGGATTAATAGTTACAGTTCCTGTTGCAGTTGTACTTTCACAATATGGTGTATTTTGGTCTGTGATAAAAACTGTGTAATTACCTGCAACTGAAGTAGTAAAAGTGGATACATTCCCTGGGTTTGTTGCGCCAGAAGGAACACTCCAATTATAATTATAACTACCAGTTATTGTAGGTGTTGCCGTTATTGTAGCAGTATCTCCTTCACAAATGGTTTCGCTATTTATGGTTACAGTAGGTAATGCTAAAGCAGTAACTACAACTTCAGCTATACTTGAACAACCCGTACTATTAGTAGCCTTAATGAAGTACGTTCCTTCATTAACAGCATTTGGAGTACTTAGAGGAATAGTAGCACCTATATTTGCCCAATAAGTGTAAGTTAAGCCACTATCAAAAGGTGTAATGGTGGTTTGTAAATCTACAGTATCTCCTGCACAAATTGGAGCAGGGTTTGAAATAGTTAAACTAGGAGGTGGTAATACCTCAATAGCGTAACTTAAGCCTGTTAATGTTTGTGTACAAGCAGTAATACTTGAGTCTGTAACACTTAATAAGTTGAAATTAAAATTTCCAGAAACGCTTGTGTTTACATTAATTGTTGCTGTTGTTCCTGCAGAGAGAACAGTTTGAGTGGTACCTCCATTAATATTATACGCGAAAGTATATGGAACTGTTCCTAAACTACCTGTAAAACTAATTGTTGCAACATCATCAACACATATTGTTGATGCAGAGCCTGTAATTGTAGCATCAGGCAAAGGATTTAAAGTTACAGTACCTGTAGCAGTTAAGCTTACACAATTTGGTAGGATTTGATTGGTTACGTCAACAGTATAGTCTCCAGCTATAGATGTTGTGAATGAAGCAACATTACCTGGATTTGGTACTCCAACAGGTAAATTGGTCCAATTATAATCGTAAGCTCCTGGTGGGTTCGGAATTGCTGATATAGTAGCTAAATCTCCTTCACAAACTGTAACGTTACTTACTGTTACAGTTGGAATTGGGTTTGTTGTTACAATTACAGGTTTAATAACCGAGCAACCATTAGTGTTAGTTGCCATAATATAATATGTTCCTTCAGTGGCAGCCGTAGGTGTAAGGTATTGTGTAGTTGCAGTAGCATCTGTAAAATAAGAAAATGCTAAACCAGCATCTGAGCCTGCAGTTATTGCTCCAACTGTTAAATCAACAGTATCAATTTCACAAACAGGTGTTGGATTCGTAATTATTAATATTGGTAAAGAATTTACAGTTATAGTTGCTGATCCAGTTTGTGGGTTGGAGCAACTAGTTGTACTAGAATCTTGAACATTAATTAAATCATATAAAAAAGTTCCTACAGTACTTGAAGATGAAGGTATAGCAATGCTATTACCAGAGGTTGTGGTAATAAAATAAGGCCCTGATCCATCAATGTTATATGTAAATGTAAATGGTGCTGTACCATTTGCACCAGTAAAGATAATTAAATTGTCTGTGCTATTTAAACAAGTACTTCCTCCACCAGAAATACTAGCAGTAGGTAATGGATTTACAATAACACTAATAGTAACAGTATCTGTACATCCTTGCCCTGTTGGTGTTAAGTCTAATTCATAGGTTACTAATATTGGTAAACCTGTTGAATTAATTAATACGTCACTTATATTCCCAGTTCCTGAAGCAGCTCCTAGTATACCTGCGGCTGGAACTCTAGTCCAATTAATAGTAGTTGGGTCTGTAGTACTTGCTGGTGTATAAGTAAAGGTATCACCTGAACAAATTTCAGTTGTTACCGTTGAACTTGTTAACTGCGGAAGCGGATTAACAAATATAGTTACAGTTTCTATGTTTTCACACCCTTCAGAGGTATTTATTGTATAGATGTAATCCACGCCTACTGGGACATTTGTTGTATTGACTAAGATTTCACTAATACCATCATTACCACTTCCTGCTGAGTTTGAAATACCACTTTGTATTGCCCTTGTCCAAGAAAATGTAGCTCCTGTACTAATACTTGTAGGCGTATAAGTGAATAGTTGTTCTGAACAAACATCAGGAGGTGTTAACCCACTTGATAACGTTGGAGGTGCAATTATTGTTATAGGATAATTAGCAGACTCTCCACCAATTCCACAAGAATTAACTCCATGAACGCTTAGGTTTCCTGATACATCAGTTAGCCCGTAGTTTATAGTAATTGAATTTGTAGTTGTTGTATTTATACTTCCATTAGGTAATGTCCAAGCATAAGAAGTTGCATTTGTAATTGCTGCTACGGTATATACATTTCCATTCGCACCAGCGCAAACCAATTGTGGCCCACTACTATTAATTGATCCTGCATCCGAAGGTATTGCTTCTATATCAATAGTTATATATACAATATCTGAACATCCATTTGCTGTATTTGGTAATGTAATTTCATAGGTAACAGAGACTGTAGTGTTTGTTAAATTAGTTAATGTTTCAGTAATATTTCCTGAACCAGAATTAGACCCCTCTAAAATACCACTAATTGTATTTCTATTCCACGATATTAAGCCGGGTTCACTACTTGTTAATGGTATAGTAAAAGAAGTTCCAGAACATACTGGTGCTAGAGCGGTTGAACTTGTTAAAGTAGGTAAAGGGTTTACAATAACTGTTACTATCTCAGTATTTTCACAAAGTTCCGGAGTTGGAGTTGTCATTGTATAAATATACTCTACAGATATAGGAATTGTAAGTGTATTAATAAGTGTTTCACTTATTCCATCAGTTCCTACACCAGGAGCATTAGCAATACCAAATTGTAAGTTTCTTATCCAAGAGAAGTTTATATTAGGGGAACTACTGGTTGGATTATAAGTGAAGGTATCTCCTGAACAAATATCAGGAAGTGATGTTGGACTTGTTAATATTGGAGGTGCTAATACTGTTATTGGATAACTTGCAGAAACGGCTCCTACACCACAAGAATTTACACCTTGAACTGTAAGGTTTCCAGAAACATTACTTAGTGTATAATTAATGGTAATTTGACTTGTAGTTGTTGTGTTTGTACTTCCATTAGGTAATGTCCATAGGTAAGAAGTAGCATTTGGTATTGGGTTTGCATTATAAATATTTCCTGTAGAACCGGCGCAGACTGTTTGGGGACCATTTACAATGGTCGTTGCATCAGAAGGAACTGGGTTTACAACTACAATAAAACTAACAGTATTTGTACAGCCTGCAGTTGTCGCTGGCAAAGTTAACTCATAAGTTACGGTAACGGGTGAAGATGATGTATTTATTAGTACTTCACTGATAGTTCCTGAACCAGAAGCTGATGGATTTAATATATCCACAATTGCATTTCTTGACCAATTTATAGTGCCAATTGGATTACTAATTGGAGTGTAATCAAAAAGAGTCCCTGAACAGACTTCTGAAGGCAATATAGGTGGGTTGGTTAATATAGGTAATGGATTTACAATAACAGTAACAATTTCAGTATTTTGACAACCTTCAGGTGTTGTAATGGTATATACATAGTCAACAGGAATTGGGCTACTCGTTAAATTGTATAAAATTTCATTAATATCATTAGTACCAGCTCCTGCTGGGTTTGAAATATCAAGCTGTAAAGCTCTAGTCCAAGTATAAGTTGCACCAGCGGGTGTGCTTGTTGGAAAATAAATAAAAGGTTCTCCAGAGCATACAGGAGGAGGAGTTAATGAACTTGATAATGTTGGAGGTGCTATTATTGTGATAGAATAATTTGCAGATTCTCCTCCATTGCCACATGAATTTACACCATGCACACTTAAGTTTCCAGATGTTTCACTTAATGCATAACTAATAGTAATTGTTGGAAAATTAGTAGCGACAATACTCCCATTAGGTAATGTCCATTCATAGGTAGTGGCATTTGGTAATACATCCGTTATGTATACATTGCCTGATGACCCAGCACAAACAGTTTGTGGGCCGCTAGTAATAGTAACCGCATCAAAAGGTAAAGGTTCAACATCTACAAAAATTGTTATTACTGCTGCGTCGCAGCCTGCTGTTGATGTAGGTAAGGTTATTGTATAAGGTACTGATATAGTAGCGTTTGTTGTGTTTGTTAATGTCTCATTAATAAAATCAGAGCCAGAACTAGAAGCTTCTGCAATTCCTGGAAAAACAACTCTTGACCAAGAAACTGTACCGGCTACATCACTTATTAGCGGTATATTAAAAAGAGATCCAGAACATACTGCTGTTGGTGCAGTTGGACTTGTTAGTTGAGGTAATGGATCAACTAATACTGTTATGTCCTGAGTATTTACACACCCATCAGTTGTTGTTAAGGTATATGTATAAACAACAGGTAAAGTAGCGTTTGTAGCGTTAATTAAACTTTCTGTGATATCATCATTACCTATTCCTGGTGGGTTTGATATACCAGGTTGTATAGCTCTTGTCCAAGACAAACTAGCTCCAAAAGTGCTACTGACCGGAGTGTAATTAAAGATGTCTTCTGAACAGATATTAGGAGGTGTTACACTGCTTAATAATGTGGGTTGTGCTATAATTGTAATAGGATAGTTAGCTGATTCTCCTCCAATTCCACATGAATTTTCTCCATGAACAGTTAAATTTCCTGAGGTATCTGTTACAGCATAACTGATACTGATGCTATTTGTTGGTGTTGTAACATTGCTTCCATCCGGCAATGTCCAAACATATGAAGTTGCATTTGGAATAACTGCTGTATTATATACATTTCCTGAATCGCCAGCACAAACTAACTGAGGGCCACCAGTAATAATAGTTGCATCAGAAGGTCGTGGAGCTACATTAACTACAATAAATTGTGTGTCATTACAAGTAGGGCCACTAGGTAAAGTTAAATCATAGGTTACAGAAATGGTTGTGCTCGTTGTATTTGTGAGAACTTCATTTATAATATTAGTACCAGAACTAGTACCTTCTAAAATTCCAGGGACAGCTGCTCTAAACCAATCTATATTTCCAGGTATGCTGCTTGTTAAAGTTTGTGTGAAAGTGTCTCCAGAGCAAATATCAAAAGTTAATGTTCCTGCAAAATTATCTGGTAAAACATCTATAGTGAAAGTTATTGGTATTCCATCACAACCTTGAAAAGTAGGTGTTACTGTAAACGTAGAAGTGATAGTTGAACCTGTGGTGTTTGTTGCTGTAAATTGAGGTATTGGAGATGTAGAGCCTGAAAGTGTACCTAATCCAATGGCAACATTATTATCCCCACTCCAAGTAAATGAACTACCAGTTCCAGAAAAAGGAGAGCTTGCAGTTAATGTTATTGGAGGAACTAATTCTCCTGCGCACACAACTATGGAAGCTATTGAGTTTGCTATCGGCCTCGGATTCACAGTAATGGTATAACTTGTGCTTGGGCCTGGGCATCCATTTATAGTAGGTATTACAGTAATTATACTTGAAATTGGTTCTGTGGTAGTATTAAGTGGTGTAAAAGTTGGAATTGCTGTAACTCCAACTGTTGGATTTGCATTTATTAAACCAATACTAGCGTTTGAACTAGACCATAAAAATTCAAGAACACCATCAGTAGGAGGTGTAGGTTGACCTGATAATGCTATTGGAAAAGCAGTCTCGTTTACGCAATATGTTTGGTCTACTAAAGCATCAACTGAAGGAGCTATATAATTAAAATCAAGAACTGAAGGAAGGCCACCATCAACAATAAATGGACCTGAGGTTGAACCACACGGAATTATTACTGTTAATTCAGTACTTGAAATAAAAGTAATATCTGAAGGACTAATAGGAACACCATTAAGGGTAACAGTAGATAATGGAATAGCTGTAAAAGTACCTGCTAAATCATTGATGGTTACAATGGTACCTGCATGACCTGTATTCGGTGAAAAAGTTGGGTTATCTGCATCAACAGCAGTAATAACTTTGTTTTCTGAATTATTTTCAAAGGAATTTGAAAATAAAGTTGTAGAAATTAATAATATTATAACTAAAGAAATTACTCTTCTTATTGATAAAAAGGTATTTTTATACATAGCACTAGAGGTTTTATGATTTACTTGGTTATGAGGGGATAAATCATAGTTTAAAATACAAATATAATAAAAAATGTTAATGGAGTGTAGTCTTGGGTGATAAATATCATTATAATAGCTTTAACTTATATGGTTTTGGATAAATTTTTAGTTTTATACTGATGCATAAAATGTTACAATATTTGTGTTAACTTTTACATAAGCAATGATAAATAAATTAAGTTTGCAATAAAATTTTTCAAATAAATTATGAGTTCATTATTTTAATGATATGTCAAATACTCCTTTTCAATTTAAACAATTTATAATTCAGCAAGATAAAGCAGCTATGAAAGTTGGTACTGATGGTGTTTTATTAGGTGCTTGGGTTAATTTAAATTTTAATCCTCGTAGTATTTTAGATATAGGAGCGGGAACAGGTTTAATAGCTTTAATGATGGCTCAAAGATGCAATGCTGAACTTATTGACGCTATTGAATTAGATGATAACTCTTATGAGCAAACAGTTGAAAATTTTGAAAATAGCGATTGGGGAGATCGATTATTTTGTTACCATGCTTCATTACAAGAATTTTCTAATGAGATTGATGATAGCTACGATTTAATCATCTCTAATCCGCCTTTTTACACTTCAACTTATAAGGAGTTATCAAAGGAACGTGCTATGGCTCGTCATACGGGAAGTTTACCTTACATAGAATTGTTAAAAAGTGTTTCTAAATTAGTATCAAGAAATGGAAGTTGTGCTTTTATAATTCCTTTTAAAGAAGAGGCTAATTTTATTGAATTAGCGAATGAAAATAGTTTACTTATAAATAGAATAACAAGAGTTAGAGGAAATAAAAATTCTTTAGTAAAACGTAGTTTATTACAATTTTCATTTACTGAAAAAATAATTGAAGAAACAGAATTAATTATTGAAATAGAACGTCATAAATACACAAAAGAATATATAGAATTAGTAAAGGATTTCTATTTAAAAATGTAGAGATTAAATAGAAACCCTTTCTGCGTTTTTTAGATCTTTCACCCAACTTTAACATCAGGATTATATCCAAAATAAGCTACATTTTTTTCTTTAAATATAATTCCGTTTTCTTTTAATTCTTTTAAAATAGGTTTGTAAACTTCTTTACTAATTGGAAGTTGAACGCCTGGTGTTTTAATTTCACCATTTAGTATTTTTAAAGTAGCAATTGCAACAGGTAAGCCTACAGTTTTTGCCATTGCAGTATATGTTTGGTTATCTCCAAGACAAACCATGCTACTTTCAATTTGGTATTTTTCACCATTTAATTTATAACCAAAAAGATGCTGCATAACAATCATATCTTTATCAGCTTCATCTAAAGTCCAGCTATCTTTTAATATTTTTTCAAGTATCTGTGCCGGTGTTGCATTTTTTAAAGCTACTTTTTTTGTTGGATTAAAAATATCTAGCTCTAAAAGTTTTTCCCAAATAATATCATCTTGGTCAATTTTTAAATAATGACGTAATTTTAATTCAACAGAATCATTAGTGTTATATGCTAAAAAGGAGTTTGTAAAATCACGATAACTCATTTGTTCAGAATCTTCAATAGTATAACTATCATCGGTCATTCCTAACTGAACAAAAATATTCCAAGCTCTAGAGTAGCCAACGCGTCTAATGGTTCCTCTGTATAAAGTTAAAATATTATCTAAACCATAAATACTTTTATATTTTAAAGAATCTCTGTTGGCATAGCCTTCAAATTTACCATAGTCATCAATATTTAGTATCTCGGTACGTCTAAATAATTTATGGTAGGGTATGTATTTATATTTTCCTTCTTGTAAAAATTTTGCAGCACCACCTTGACCAGCCAATACTACATTTCTTGGGTTCCATGTGAATTTATAATTCCATAAATTATCATCACTTTCAGGAGCTACTAAACCACCTGTAAACGATTCGAAAAGTAACATTTCACCACCTTTATCTCTAATAGAATCAATTACTTGCATAGCACTCATATGGTCTATTCCGGGGTCTAAACCAATTTCATTCATGAAAATGAGGTTCTTTTTTAGAACTTCATTATTTAATTCTTTCATTTCATTAGAAATGTAAGAAGCAGTCACCATATTTTTACCAAATTCTAAGCAATCTTTAGCTATATTTAAGTGCAAGTGTGCAGGAAGCATAGAAATTACGATATCAGCATTTTTAATCGCTTTTTTTCGTTCAACTTCATTAAAAATATCTAACAATAATGCTGAACTATTTTCATGATTATTGAGTATAGTTTTAACATGTTTTAAAGATACATCAGCAACGGTTAAATGTAAATTTTCGGAGTAAGATTTATGTAGTAAATATGTAATTAATGATGAAGATGATTGACCAGCGCCAATTAACAAAATTTTTCTCATTTCTGTATAAATTATAAATTTTTTAAGGTATACGAAAATACAAATTTAATAGTTTATTTGTTATATAAATTAACTAATTATCTTCAGCGTTTACTTCGTTCAATATTTTTTTAGCATTTTCAAAATCTAAATTACTCACTTTCAGTTTATAACCTTCAGAAGAAGGAAGTCCTGTGTAAGTTACATTTCCATCAAAAATAAAGCTATCTATTCCATTATTAGCTAATATTATTTTTGCAATTTCAACCTGATGTATAAAATTTGTTATTGTAAGTGTAACTAATTTCTCAGAGTTATTTCCCATATTTTTTTTGTTTAATTGAAATATATAAAATATTAATGAACTATATACAATTAATTTTTATGTTTGTAATTCTAAATTAAAGATAAAGATGAATAAGAATTTAACAATTACTTCTGTTTTAGGAGCAATTACTATTGTTTTAGGTGCTTTTGGAGCACATGCTTTAAAGGAGCAATTAGGCGCTCAAGAATTAAAAAGTTTTGAAACTGCTGTAAAATATCAAATGTTTCATGTGCTTGTTTTATTGTTTGTAAATACTACAGCTAATTTTTCTGTGAAAATAAAAAATCAGTTATCCTTTTTATTCTTAATAGGTATTTTATTCTTTTCTGGTTCTATATATGCTATAACTTTTGGTATTAATGCTAAAAGTATTTGGTTTATTACGCCGTTAGGAGGTTTATTTTTTATATTAGGTTGGTTAAAAATGGCAATTGCTTTTTATAAAAAACAATAATTAATTCTTCTATAAAAATAAAATTAAATATTTTAATAAATAGCCGATAGCATTTTTATTAAAAAAAAAGTTTTAAATAATTTCTATACAGCTGATAATTAGCAGTGTAAATAGCTAAAACGTTTTAGCAGATTGTTTAAAAAAATAATATTCGTTACAATTGTTACACGTTTTAAATATGTAAATTTGTAGTGAATTTAAATTAAAGTTAGTAACCATAAAATCTATTTAAAATGAAAAGTTTGAAAATTATTCAAGAGTTAGATAAAATAGGGATTACCGGATATCAAGAGGTAATGTACAATCAAACTTATGAAGAATTGTATAAATCTGAAGTAGCATCTCACAGAAGAGGATTTGAAAAAGGGTATAAAACTAATACAGGAGCAGTTGCTGTTAAAACAGGTGTTTTTACGGGTCGTTCACCTAAAGATAGATACATAGTTAAGGATAGCACTTCTGAAAATACTATTAATTGGAATAGTGTAAATATGCCAACATCAAATGAAGTTTATCAAGATTTAAAAGGGTTAGTTATAAAAGAACTTTCACATTCAGGAAGAATATATGTTGTTGATGCTTTTTGTGGATCAAATGAGAATACACGTTTAAAAGTTCGTTTTATTATGGAGGTAGCCTGGCAAGCTCACTTTGTAACCAATATGTTTATCAGACCCTCTTTATATGAATTAGAAAATTTTGGAGAACCTGATTTCTTAGTTCTAGCGGGTTCAAAAGCAGTAAATCCTAAATGGAAAAAACAAGGTTTAAATTCTGAAAACTTTGTAATGTTCAATTTAACTGAAAAAATTCAAATAATTGGAGGAACTTGGTATGGTGGAGAAATGAAAAAAGGAATGTTTTCTATGATGAACTATTATTTACCATTACAAGGAATTGCTGCTATGCACTGTTCAGCTAACGTTGGTGAAAAAGGTGATGTAGCTATATTTTTTGGTTTATCGGGAACAGGTAAAACAACATTATCTGCAGATCCAAAACGTTATTTAATTGGAGATGATGAGCACGGATGGGATGATAAAGGTGTATTTAATTTTGAAGGTGGTTGTTATGCGAAGGTGATTGATTTAAGTGAAGAAAATGAGCCAGATATTTGGAAAGCAATTAGAAGAGACGCTTTACTAGAAAATGTGGTGGTTGATGAACATGGAAAAATAGATTACTATAATCATTCAATTACGGAAAACTCAAGAGTTTCTTATCCAATTTACCATATTAATAAAATTGTATTGCCTTCAAAAGCAGGTCACGCAAGTAAAATTATATATTTATCAGCAGATGCTTTTGGTGTGTTACCTCCAGTATCTATTTTAGATGAAGCTCAAGCTCAGTATCACTTTTTATGCGGTTTCACCTCTAAATTAGCGGGTACTGAAAGAGGAATTACCGAACCAGTACCATCATTCTCTCCTGCTTTTGGAGAAGCTTTTTTAACTTTACATCCAACAATGTATTCAAAAACATTGGCTAAAAAAATGAAGGAACACCATGCAAAAGCTTATTTAGTTAATACCGGATGGAATGGAACAGGAAAAAGAATATCTTTGAAAGATACACGTGCAATTATTGATGCAATTATTGATGGTTCTATTGATAAAACTGAAACGGTTAAAATTCCTTATTTGAATTTAACAGCACCAAAATCATTAGAAAAAGTAAGCGATATTTTAGATCCAAGAAAAACATATAGCGATGCAAAAGAATGGGAAGAAAAAGCTAAAAAATTAGCAGCTTTATATATTAAAAACTTTGAGAAATATTGTGATACTGATGAAGGTAAAGCTTTAGTGCCAGCTGGGCCTCAATTATAAGTGCAAATTTCACTTAAAATTTATTCTAAAACCTCCTAATAGGGAGGTTTTTTTGTGTTAAAAATTAAAATTATTGTATATTTCGTAGATATTAAAAAATGACTAAATGAAACGTATTAGTAATTCATTAAAAAGTTTTATAAAATTAGAAACCGCTTCAAGTATTATCCTTTTTGCCTGTTCTATTTTGGCTATTATTTGGGCGAATTCATCTTTTGGTTATATATATGAAGCTTTATGGAATCATAAGTTTACTATTGGTTTTGCTGATACGAGCTTTCATTTATCAAAACCCTTAATATTATGGATTAATGATGGTTTAATGGCTATTTTCTTTTTTGTTATTGGATTAGAAGTGAAGCGTGAAATATTAGTTGGAGAATTAACAACTTTGCGAAAAGCTTCACTTCCTATTTTTGCAGCTATTGGAGGAATGTTGTTCCCGGTAATTATATTTTTAATTCTTAACAATGGAGAAGTTGGAGGTGAAGGTTGGGGAATACCAATGGCAACAGATATTGCTTTTACTTTAGGTATTTTAAAATTATTAGGGAAACGTGTTCCTTTAGGATTAAAGATATTTTTAACAGCATTTGCAATTGTCGATGACATAGGAGCAGT
>NZ_JASFZF010000133.1:0-16199 GCF_046055765.1 Lutibacter sp.
AGGAATTCTTCTAAATGTTTGTTTAATAACTATCATTAAATGACTTGTGAGTCTTTTCCACTAAAGCTAAAATTTTCCATCAGCGCTATTAATGGCAACTGGTTATATCATTCTATTTATTAACGTTTATAATTCATAAGTTCCGGATAAACGTAGTTTTTTGTTCTTTTTAACAGACGTAAAAATAGCTTTAGCACCTTTTAAATAAAAATAATTTAGTAAATATTTTTTAGGTAAAGTCGCAATTTTTAAATTTTTATTTCAAAATTACGGAAAATATTAATGACATTTTAAAAAACTGTATGTTTTTTGCACGTTTAATTATCAATTATTGAATAAGTCTTTGGCCTATCACTACTTTATCATAAAATTTGATTTATGCATTAAATTAATAACACAAATAAAAGTATACACATAAATTTTTAGCCTTTAGTAGTGTTAAAACGATGGTTAAAAAAAAGAATTACTACCTATAAAGAAGGAAGTAGAAGTGGATAGTTTAATAATTTTCTGATAACCGAAGGTTGTTACTATTTTTATCGTTTTCAGTTAATTTTTTAATGGCTAAGTCTAACGGACTCTCAATTTTTAATAAATCTTTCTTTGAAACATGTGTGTAAATCATAGTAGTTTCTGGTTTTGCGTGGCCTAATAGTTCTTGAATATACCGCAAATCAATCCCGTTTTCTAATAAATGTGTAGCATAACTATGTCTAAGTGTGTGTGGTGTTACTCTCTTTGTAATTCCAGCAATTTTACTAGATTTATGTAAAAATGAGCGTACACTTTCTGCGCTATAGGTTTGATATGGTTTTCCTTCAATAAAATATAATTTGGGGTTATAACTTGTTACATAATTAAGCATTAACGGAATAAAACTTTGTGCTAAAATTATATTTCTATCTTTTCTCCCTTTACTATTTTTTATAATAATTTGTCTCCGATCTATATCTATATGTTCTAACTTTAAATTTAATAATTCACTAATACGTAAACCTGCCGAATAAATCATAGCCAATGCAGCTCTATGTTTTAAATTTCGGGTACAACGTAATAAATCAATCACTTCTTCTTTAGATAAAACAGTAGGTAGTATTTTACTTTTTTTTGGTCGTTTTAATTGTATTTCATCAATATTGCATTCAGGATAAAATGCTTTAAATAATTTTATAGCACTAAAAAACTGTCGGTGAGTACTAATACTATATTTTCTAGGTACAAAAACAGTTTCAATAAATTTTTCAACATCTCTATTGGTAAGTGTGTCTAGCGGTGTGTCTTTTAAATAATCAAAAAAATCTGCAATAAATGTAAAATAGGTTTTTATAGTGCTTTCACTATAACATTTACCTTTTAAATAACTAATATACGATCTAATAACCTCTTTGTTTTCTTCGGAAATAATACGCTTTTCTTTTATAGGGCGAACGCTAAATTTTCTATACACGGAATCATCCAGTTTAAATTTAACTTCATGTTTAAGTAGCTGCTTAATAATAGTTATGTTTTCTGTAGTATAGTCTGTGTACCAGCCTTTTAATGTTTGACTCCAACTGTAGTTATTTAATTTTTTAATTTTTGAAATTAGAGCTTCATTATATGGAAATAGTACTAATAGTCGAACTTTTTTTCGATGTAATACCTTTTTTAAAACCAGCGTAGGAGTAGAGTTTATAATATTTTTCATAGCATTTCAAATATAATGAATTTTTAATTCATTAAGCCGATTTTCATTTGAAAAGCATAAAAAATTTTGGTTTCAAAAGATTATAAAAAATAATTCAATTACTGTTTAGCTATAACTAATTAAGGTTGTTTAAGGTTTTTGTAAAACTCTCAATTAATTTAAATTGATTTTTAGACCGGTCTAAATTATGTGAAGGATAATTTGTTTTATAATACACATCGTTGTTTAAATAATCGGTTAAAAAACGTAGCGCCATAATAAAAATCATTGTTTTTGCAGCTAGTGGAAGGTACTTAAGTTCAGTTGCAGAAAGGTTGCTTCCTAACGATTCTAAAAAACCTTTTAGGTAGGCTTTATAGTAGACAACATTAAAAGTGACCAAGTCTAAATTTTTCTCATCCTCTACAGCCGTATTGCAAAAAGTACGAATAGCATCGCCAAAATCGTAATGTACAATGCCTGGCATTACAGTATCTGTATCAATTACACAAAGTCCTTTAAAATCTTCAGTAAATAGTGCATTTGATAGTTTGGCATCGTTATGGGTAACACGTATTTTTAGTTGTCCACTTTCTTTTAATTGCTGAATAATATGCATTTCCGTTCGTAAATTTTCAACTTCTTCAAGTTGTTTACGTGCTGCATTTTTTCGAGCACTGGTTGCTGTTTTGAGTGCCGAATCAAATTGTTCAAACCGAAAAGACATATCATGAAATTTTGGAATAACTTCGGTGAGTTGTGTGGCATCAAAATCGTTTGTTAAGTTTAAAAAATCGCCAAATAATTTTCCGCCTTCATAAGCAATTTCAGGAGATGAAACTGTTTCTAAGGTAATACTTTTATCAATATACACCATCATATTCCAATAATTTCCTTGAGTGTCTACATAGTAAGGTTGATTGTTTTTAGTAGTAATAAATTGAAGAACTTTACGGTTAATTTCAGCTTTTGGTAGCTGCTGTAATTTTTTTACTAAATGCTTACTTATAGCAACTTTATTTTGAATTAAACTAGGAACATTTTTAAAAACTCCTTTATTAATTCGTTGTAGTAGTACGTATGGTTTTTTTGAAGTTTTTATCAAATAGGTATCGTTTATATGTCCTGATACTATTACTGAAAATGCACTAAACGATGAATCTAGTTCAAATTGGTTGAAAACAGTTTGTAAGAGCGTTTTTTCTGAAGATTTTGTTGGCATATTTAGAATAAATTATAGTAATTGTGTCTTAATGTTATAATAGTTATATTTAATGAAGCAGTTAAATTAATAGAAATATTAAAGTAAGCCAATATTTTTTAATGCTACTTTAAAATTTTAAACCTTATTTAAGAGATTTTTTTCCACTAAAATTTGAAGGATATAAATTAATACCCTTTTTTTCTGCAGCTTTTAATATAAAAGGAATTAATAGGGTAGCGCCTGGAATTATCATAAACGGAACACCAATTCCCAAAATTTTAAATATATCAGCCACTTGAGTTTTTAGGTGTTTTTCTTCTTCTTTAGTAATTTGTTGTTGAGAAATATATTTTACAATAATACGTGAAGCTTCTTTTGTGTCAATAGCTTCGTTTTTCAACCCAACTAAAAAGTCGTTTAAAGCGCTAGTAGTTCTTAATTTATTTTTTTTAATTAATTGAGCAAACTCAGTTTTTCCATTTTTTTCAAAAATGGAAATATCTAATTTTAAAAGTTGCTTTCTATCTGGCATTAAAAATTAATTTCAGAATTAATTATTCGGCTTCTACAATAGGAATTGTTTTGTTGACATCATCAGCTCCATGTATCAATTTTTTCAATTTTTTCACAAACACGATAAGTAGTAATCCAAAGGAAGTACAAAAAATAAAAATCCCCATAAATATAGTTAATTCACCTGCGTTTTGTGCTGCTTCTCCTACCAATCCTGCTAATTTATTTCCCAATCCTGTTACCATAAAATAACTACCCATCATTAACGAGGCATATTTTACAGGGGCTAATTTGGTGATAAAAGATAATGCGACGGGTGAGATACTTAATTCGCCAATTACGTGTAATAAATAAGCTCCAAATAACCAATAAATAGAAGCTTTTCCATCTAAGGTAGTACCAGTTTCAAGAGCAGCTGCCGCTAATAATAAAAATCCTAAACCGGTAATAATAGTACCCAATCCCATTTTAAATAAGGAAGAATTTTCCTTCCCTTTCGATTGCCATTTATCCCATAAAAAAGCTACAGGAACTCCAAATAAAATGACATAAAATGCATGCAACGATTGTAAAAAACTTGCAGGAATGGTAAAACCTAGTACAACTCTATCAATTTTATCACGTGCATATAAATTCATTAATCCGCCAGCTTGCTCATAAGCAGCCCAAAAAACAATTACAATAATAAATGATAAGATTAAGACAATCATTTTATCCTTTTCAATAGCTGTCAAAGGAACTTTTTTATTCGTGCCTTTTTCTCTAATAACTGGAACAAAATTTCCAACTTCTTTCAAATATTTTTGACCCCATAAATATACAATTTGCCCAATAGCCATACCTATACCGGCCAATCCAAATCCATAGTGCCAGTTAATTACTTCACCTATATATCCAACTAATAGAGGTGCTGCAAAAGCTCCAATATTTATTCCAATATAAAATATGGTAAATGCAGTGTCTCTTTTGGCATCACCTTTATTGTATAAACCACCAACCATAGTTGAAATATTGGGCTTTAAAGCACCAACTCCTAATACAATTAATACGAGTCCTGAATAAAAAGCAGTGATATTATCAAAGGCTAAAATAATATGTCCAACTACTAATAAAAAACCACCTAACATAACTGTTTTCTTTTGGCCTAGTATGCGGTCAGCTAATAATCCACCAGGAACAGATAATGCGTAAACAAAAAAAGTATACCATCCATAAAGTTCTAATGCAGAAATCTTATCCCAACCAAGTCCAGCATTGCTATCCGTAGTTTTTGCAGTTAAATATAAAATTAAAATAGCTCGCATTCCGTAGTATGAAAAGCGTTCCCATAATTCAGTAAAAAATAAAATATATAACCCTTTTGGGTGTCCCCATAATGTTTTTTCTTGAACGGAATATGCCATATAAATTTTAGTTTTAAAAGTGCTAAATATACTATTTTATTATGAATATAATTTTAATTGAATTTAAATAGAGATAGCGAAAAATTACTTAAGTAAAATGGTAGTTTAATTTTAATGAAGTTTATAATTTTTACAGTAGTTAGGTGTTTTTATATTTATAAAATATTGAGATTTAACTAGTTAAGCATGTATCTTGATATTAGAAATTATGAATTATTTTGAATAGGGTAAATTTGCTACAGTAACTACTGTTACATATAGCACTTTTTAATATATGTTTGTTAAACCTTTAGTAGGTGTTTTAGTCTAACATAGCATTAAGTAGGGTAAAAGTTTAAGTAATGTTTGTAACATAAATAGCTGTTAGTATGTATAATAAAGAATAAATTTGATACAAATACAACGAAATTCAGAAATAAGAGTTTATAATAAATAAAATAGAATATACGATGAGTAAATTAAATTCACTAGCAATAAGCGATAACGGATTTATTTTTAAACCTTCAACAGGTGAGTCTTTTACAACCAACGAAATAGGTTTATTAATTATTAATTTTTTAAAAGAAGGAAAATCAGCCGATGAAGTAATTAATAAAATTACGGAAGAATTTGATGTAGATGCTATTTCAGCCGGACGTGATTTATATGAGTATTTAGATTTTTTGAAACGTGAAAAAATGATAGACTAAGCTATGGAACAGAAAAAATTAACCATAGCAGTTACGGGTCTTAATAATATAGATAACCCAGGTCCTGGTGTTCCTGTAATACGTGGCATCAAAGATTCAGGAATGAATGTACGAATTATTGGTTTGGCGTATGAAAATTTAGAACCAGGAATTTATATGCCTGGTTTGGTAGATAAAACCTATTTAATGCCATTTCCTTCAACTGGAAGTGAAGCATTTTTAGATCGTTTAACATACATTCATGAAAAAGAGGAGTTAGATATTATCATTCCAAATTTTGATTCGGAATTGTATTTATTTATTAAATACAGTAATCAATTATTAAAAATGGGAATTCATACTTTTTTACCAACAATGGAACAATTTGAAGAACGCCATAAAGATAATTTACCTGAATATGCTAAAAAGTTTGACATAAAAGTACCAGAAAGTAAGGCTATTATGAATAGTAAAGAACTTTCAAACTTACCAAAACCATTATCGTATCCGTACTATATAAAAGGAAAATTTTATGAAGCTTTTAAAGTGGTAAATAACAGTCAGGGTATTTATTATTTTAATAAACTTTCTGCAAAATGGGGACTTCCAGTAGTTGTTCAACAAGCCATTCAAGGAACAGAAGTGAATGTAATTGCACTGGGTGATGGAAAAGGAAATACTGTTTCAGCAGTTGCAATGCGTAAACAGTACATTACCGATAAAGGAAAGGCTTGGGGTGGTATTACATTAAACGATGAACGCTTACTTGAAATTACACACGAGATTATTAAAAAAACCAAATGGCGTGGCGCTATGGAGCTTGAAATGATAAAAACCGATGCTGGAGATTATCATTTAATTGAAATTAATCCACGTATTCCAGCTTGGGTATATTTAGCAGTAGGAGCTGGTCAAAACATTCCTGAAATGGTTTGTCGTTTGGCAATTGGAGAAAAAATAAAACCAGTAACAGAATATGAATACGGTAAAATGTTTATCCGCTATTCGTGGGATTTAATTGGGGATATTTCCGATTTTGAAAAAATAATAATCTTTGGAGAACTATAAAATTTTAAAAAAAATGAGTAAAAAAATATATGAACGTCCGGTATTACGAAAAGTAGTTGAAGGAATCCCAAATAAATTTGGAAGTTTAAAAAGATTACAACCAATAAGTAGCATTGATAATGTAGCAATAGATAGTATTATTTCAACATATGGTTCACCAGTATTTGTGCTTTCAGAAAAAACAATTAGAGAAACCTACAAAACTGCTTACCGTGCTTTTTCAACACGTTACCCAAAAGTACAATTTGCCTGGTCTTATAAAACGAATTATTTAGATGCTGTTTGTCGTGTTTTCCATCAAGAAGGCGCTTGGGCAGAAGTTGTTTCAGGATTTGAGTATGAAAAAGCAATAGATAATGGAACTCCTGGTACTAACATTATTTTTAATGGACCAGATAAAAGTGATGCCGATTTAATAAGAGCAATTAATAATAAATCTTTGATTCATATAGATCATTTTGATGAGTTATACACCATCTTAAGTTTAATAGAACAATTAAAGGAACGACCACAAGTAGCCATTCGTGTTAATATGGATACAGGAATTATTCCACAATGGGATCGTTTTGGATTTAATTATGAAAATGGGGAAGCTTGGAATGCAATTAATCGTATTCTTTCAAGTGGAACTATGGATTTAATAGGTTTACATATCCATATTGGTACGTATATTACGATGTCTAAAGCGTATGCAACAGCAGTTGAAAAATTAGCGGCATTAGCAAATAAAACATTCGACCGTTTTCAAACTAGTATTAGTTATATAGATGTTGGTGGCGGTTTTGCTTCTCAAAACACCTTACAAGGTGCGTATATGCCTGCAACAGATACTACACCAAGTTTTGATGATTATGCACATTCAATTACTACAGCCATGATTGCAACTGATTTTCCAAATAACGAAACACCAATGCTTATTTTAGAAACTGGTAGAGCAATGATTGATGATGCTGGTTGGTTGGCAGGAACAGTGTTAGCAAATAAGCGTTTGGCTGATGGAAGAAGGTCTATGGTGATTGATGCTGGTGTAAATTTAATGTTTACTGCTTTTTGGTATAATCACGAAATTTATCCGGTGCATGAATCTAGCTTTCAATCTGAACCAACCACAATTTATGGCCCGCTATGTATGAATATTGATGTAATTCGAAAAAATATTGATTTTCCAATGCTAAATAAAGGCGATCATTTTGTGATTAAAAGAGTTGGAGCTTATACCATGACACAGTGGATGCAGTTTATTACCTATAGACCAAATATTGTTTTGATTGATGAGCAAGGTGAAGTACATTTGGTTAGAAAAGAAGAAAATAAAGAAGTATTTAGAAGACAAGAATTAGTACCTGAACACCTCCAAAATAAATGAAAGAGCACCTATTAAAAAAAAGTAAATCTCTTTTAAAAGCCACGTTAAGCAGCTATTCTCAAATTTTCTTTACTGAAAATAAGATTTTGGCATTAATTTTAGTGATGGTTAGTTTTATTGACTGGTGGGTTGGTTTAAGCGGTTTAATAGCTGTTTTAACGGCTATTTTATTAGCTCATGTATTTGCATACTCTGAAGTATTAACTAAGAAAGGATTGTTTAGTTTTAATGCGCTTTTAGTTGGATTAGGTATTGGAACTTATTTTTATCCAAGCATAGAAGTACTTCTACTTATAACAGTTGGTGGTGCTATTGCTTTTTTTAGCACCGTTGTTTTAATGGGGCTTTTTGCAAAATATGGATTACCATTTTTAAGTATTCCTTTTTTATTAGCAATGTGGTTAATGCTATTAGCATTTCCTTCATTTTCTAATATTGCTTTAAATACAGAAACCTTATATCCATCTAATATGTTTTTTAAATTAGGAGGAAATTGGCTGGTGCTAGTTATAGACGGTTTAAATAGCTTTTTTATTGATACAGGATTTGATACCTATTTTTTATCATTGGGTGCAATTTTCTTTCAGTTTAACATTTTAGCAGGAGTACTTATTTCAATTGGATTATTAATTCATTCTAGAGTCAATTTTTTATTATCATTAGTTGGTTTTTTTGTGGCATTTTGGTTGTATTCCTTTTTAGGAATGTACACTGGCACTTTAAATTATACGTATTACGGATTTAACTTTATATTATCAGCTATTGCAATAGGTGGCTATTTTTTAATTCCATCTCGTCAATCTTTTATATGGAGCTTGTTGTTAATTCCTGTATTAGTAGTTACTACAATTGGTTCAGACAGGCTTTTTATCTATTTTGAATTATCGGCCTTTTCTTTACCTTTTAATATGATTATGATTGGTGTTTTATATGCATTAAAAATACGTTACGACCAAACCAAATCTCCAATTTTAACATTGGTTCAGCAAAAAAATCCGGAAACAAATGCGTACGTGTATGATAGTTTACCTGCAAAAAAATATGCAGCTTTTGTAAATTCTATTCGTTTACCATTTATAGGAAAATGGACGGTTAACCAAGGTCATGAAGGAACATATACTCATAAAGATTTTTTTAAATATGCGTGGGATTTTATCATTAAAGATCCATCAACTAATAAAGAATTTAGTGGTGATGGTTATGTTGTAACCGATTATTTTTGTTTTGATAAACCTGTTGTAGCACCAGCAACTGGGACTGTTGTAGCTGTAGTAAATAGTGTTGAAGATAATGAAATTGGTGTTACTAATGCACTTCAAAATTGGGGAAATACAGTAGTGATAAAACATGAAGATTATTTGTATTCAAAAATGAGTCATTTAAAAAAAGGTACTGTTGAAGTCCATATTGGAGATGTTGTTGTTGAAGGACAACCTATTGGTAAATGTGGTAATTCTGGTCGTTCACCTTATCCGCATTTACATTTTCAATTACAATCAATTTCAGGAATTGGTGCACCAACAATTTTTTGGCCATTGTCTGAGTATTTGGTAGGTGAGGAGATGAAGTTAGGTTTTGTTCAAAAAGGAATTCCTACAACGCAAGAAACCTTATCAAATATTGCTAGTTCACCTGTACTACAAGCTGGATTTAAATGGAATCCTGGAGATGAATTTGAATTGAGTATGACTACGGAAGATGGTATTGAAACAATATTCTCTATCCGTAATGAAATTGATATTTACAATCAATCATATCTTCTTTGTTTAAAAACAAACGCTAAATTATATTATGAAAATAATGGAAAAACATTTTCGGCTTTAAATTATTTGGGTTCTAAAAAAAGTGGGCTGTTTTATTTTTACAGAAGTTTTTATAAGGTAGTTTTAAGTGAATATAGTGATTTAACTGTGAAATCTAGATTTCCGATACATCATTTATACCGTTTTCCTTTGTTAACTATTCAGGATTTTTTAGTGCCTTTTGGGTTGTTTTTAAAAGGAAAATTTAGTTTGTCATATTTAGAACCTGAGCAAACCTTTAACACCACTAAAGTAGTAATGAAAACTAAGATTATTGGTAACAACAAGCGTAGGTACTTTTCATCAGTTTCAGAAATACATAAAAATAGCAAAATTAATATTCAGTGTGAAACACCTGAAGCCTCAAAAATTATATTAAAATGGGAAAACAAGTTGTATTTATAATTTTATGGTGGTTTATAACCACAGCCAATGCACAACAATCTCCGTTGTCATTTAAACAGGTTGATAGTACAACCTATGCTTTATATTTAAAACAAGATTGGAAACCTATTATAGCAATGGGAAAACAATCTAGAGCAGAAGGCATTGATTTTTATTATTTAAAAGTAAGAATGGGAATTGCTTATTTTAAAGAAAATAAAATGTTAAGCGCTATTCAATTATTAGAAGAAGCGTATGCAGTTAATTCTTATGATGTTGTGGTACAAGAATATTTGTATTATGCTTATAAATACAGCGGATTGGTTTTAGAAAGTCGTTTGTTTTATGATAAAATGATGAAAACTTTGAAAGATAAAATTAACTTAGATTTACCTTTTGTAACCGATTTAAGTTTTAATATATTGATAACTAATAATTTAGATTATGATGAGCAATTGTTAACCGATATCAATTCTGAAAATAATGATATTCGTTTTATTCCTAAAAATTACCAATTGTTTTCTTTAGGAATGAGTCATCTTTTGTCGAAAAGAGTAAACTTACATCATCAGCTTTCTGTGATGCCTACAACTTCAGTACAGCAAGAAAACGAAGGAGGTAATCTTGTAAATGAAACGTATAAAGGAAATGAATCAAGATATTATGCAGATGTAACAGTTTCACTTGGAAATAGATGGTATTTAGATACGTATTTTAATGTTATTTATGGAAATTATGATAATTTGAATGTGGAAAACACAGCAATGTTGTTTGGAAGTGGTCCAAGAAGAATTACATCATCCTCTTCAACAATTAAATATACCGATGTGGTTTTTGGAGGTTCTTTAACAAAAGCATCTTATTTTATTAGAAATAGTATAAATGTATCAGTTTCAAACTTAAATGATTATAATCAATTTCAAGTAGGTTATTCCATGTCTTTATATCCTTTAGGAAGTACTTTATTAATTCCTTTTGGAAGTATTCAATATCAAAATCAAGATCCAGATTCTAATGTAGTTTTTACGGGCGGTTTGTCTGTAACCATTGATAAAGTTTCAATAACAGGGTTTGGTACTATTGGTGAAATGAGTAATTTTATAGCCAATAATGGTGCAATAATTTACAATCAATCAGCTACAGTATTAAATGAGTTTGGAGCTTCATTTCAATACTTCGGAAAAAATGCTATCGTAAAAATAGGGTATTCATTTATGGAAATGGAAGATAATTATTACAACCAAAATTTTGATTTAACAACAAAAACATTTGGATTTAATCAACAAAACATAACTGCAGGAATTACATGGAAATTTTAAGAAAAACAATTATAATAGGGTTATTTTCCTTATTTGCGAATACGTATATGTGTGCACAAAATGATTTTTCTAACTTACAAGAAGCATTTAGTAAAAGTTATGCGTTGGAAGCTCAAGGAGATTTTAAATTGGCAGTTAATGAAATGAAAGTATTTTATAATGAAAATTTATATGAAATTAATTTAAGATTAGGGTGGCTTAATTATATGGCTGGAAACTTTAATGAATCTTTAGCTTTTTATAAAAAATCAATGGAGTTAATGCCGTACGCTGATGAACCAAAATTCGGCTATATTTTTCCATTAGCTGCTTTAGGACGTTGGGATGAAGTAATTAATTTGTATAAGTCAGTTTTAGAAAACTCACCTCACAATACAAAAGCAATGTATTATTTAGGAACTATTTACTATAACCGTTCACAATTTGATAAAGCAATTACATATTTTAAACAAATTATTGATTTATATCCGTTTGATTATGATGGTTTGTTAATGTATGCTTGGACAAATTTACAGCTTGGAAAGAAAAAAGAAGCAATCGTTTTATTTCAAAAAGTACTATTAAATAAACCTAATGACACTTCAGCAATTGAAGGATTGGCATTGGCTAGTAATTAAATTTAATTAAAAATAGAAGCTATTTGAATAGCTTCTATTTTAACTTTTGTACTACTAAAATCTGCATTTCCAGTTAAACAATCAATATTTTTAGCATCTGTTAAATCGTTGATACTAACACCTGCATGTTGTTGTGCAATCTCCATATTAGTTCCTTTTCTATGATGTCCCCAACCATGAGGAATACTAACAACTCTAGGCATCATAGTATCAGTTATTTCAATAGGAAGTTTTACTTGCCCTACATTTGATGTAACTATAACTTTTTGATTTTCTTTTAGTTTTAACAAATTAGCATCTTTAGTATTTATAAGCAACGTACATCGTTTTTTACCTTTAACCAAACGTTTGCTATTATGCATCCAAGAATTGTTAGAGCGTAAATGCCGTCTTCCAATTAAAGAAAAAGGATAGTTAGCAATTGTTTTAGTTTCTAATGAGTTTAGTTTTTTATTTAAACGTTTTAAATCTGCAATAAAAAGAGGATGAGCTAATTCAATTTTTTTATCAGTAGTAAATAAACGTTGAGGTAATTGAGGTTTTAAAGCCCCAAAATCTAACCCATGCGGATATTTTTTTAATGTTGAAATAGACATTTTGGGTACTTTATAACTGCTAAATTGCAACATATAATCTAATGTTTGTTCTAAATTTAAAGGGTTTTCTTTTCCTGTAAAACGTTTCGTTAATTCCTTTAAAATTTCCCAATCATGACGTTGTTCTTTGGTTTTTTTAAAAAGTGCTTCTGAATATTTTGCTGTATTCCTAATGGCAAATTGATGAAAAATTAAATCGTATAAAGGTGTTTCTAAGCCAGTTGTAGTTGGTAAAATAATGTGAGCATATTTTGTGGTTTCATTTAAATAAATATCAATTGCAACCATGTATTCTAACGATTCAAATGCTTTTTCAAGTTTTTTACCATTTGGAGTAGATAGCACAGGGTTTCCAGCAATAGTAATCATTGCTTTTATTTGATTTTCACCAGGTGTTAAAATTTCATCGGCAAGTGCTGCTACAGGAAATTCATCTGTAAATTCTGGTAATTGTTGAACGCTACTTCTTTTAGTGTCAAAACTGCCTATTTTACCTGTTATTTTAGACATTTCAACAATGTCGATTATAGGTTTGGTAAATAATGCTCCACCTTCAATATCTAAATTACCAGTAATACAATTTAAAACATTCACTAACCACTGGCATAAGCCGCCAAACTCTTGAGTTGATAAACCCATTCTACCATAGCAAACAGCAGTTTTGGATGTTGCAAAATTACGTGCTAATTGTTGAATTTCTTCTGAAGTAAAGCCAATAATTTTAGCTATTTTTTTTGATGGATAATTTTTTACAATTTCTTTTATTGTTTCTAAACCATTTATGTGAGTTTCAAGGTGAGCTAATTTTGTTAGATTTTCTTCAAAAATCACATGGATAAGTGCTAATAACAAAAAAGCATCTGTTCCTGGTTTTATGTAATAATGTGTATTTGCAATTTTAGCAGTTTCTGTAAACCTAGGATCAATAACTACCACTTTTCCACCACGTTTTTTTATGGCTTTTAGTCTGTTAGCAAAATCTGGGGCGGTCATAATACTTCCGTTTGAAACGGCTGGATTTCCACCCATAATTAGCATAAAGTCAGTTCGGTCAATATCAGGAATAGGAAGCATTAAATAATGCCCAAACATGAATAATGAAGCAAAATGATGTGGTAATTGATCTACAGATGTTGCTGTGTATTTTTGATTGGAACCTAAACTTTTAAGAAATGGAGCACTAAAAAGGGTTAAACCAGTGTTATGAACTGTTGGATTTCCTCTGTATGAACCGATAGCATTTTTTCCATATTTATTTTGAATGCGTTTTAATGAAGTTTCAATTTCATGATATGCTTCTTCCCAAGAAACAGCTACCCAACCTATCTTTGTTCTTTTAATAGGTGTTTTAAGTCGGTCTTTATCGTTGTATAAATCTTCTAATGCTGTAGCTTTTGGACAAATGTGCCCTTTACTTAAAGGGTCATTTTTATCTCCTTTTATTGAAATTATGGTGTTATTTTGATATTTAATTTCTAAACCACACATAGATTCACATAAGTTACAAGTACGGTAATGTGTTTTAATTTCATTCATAATTATACAGTTTCACAAGCAATTAAATCTCCAAATTCTAGAGCAATAGAGCGATCGCTGGCAATTTTTTGATATTCAGGATTAGAAATCATTGTAAAAAAATGCTCCACAGAAGGATATTCAACTAAAAATACAACATGAGGTTGATTGGCTGAATTTCCTATTAAAGTGCTATGTACATTACCTTTCCAAATTAGCTTGGCATTCGCTTTAGCTACAAAAGGAGCCGCATTTTTTAAATAACGAGCATAGGCTTCTTGCCCAGTTTCATTGGTAGAAGTTAATGTTTTAAATTTTAGAATATTAAGCATGGTAACTGGAGTACCTTTTGGATAAGTTTTTAATTGATTTAATTGATTTTCTGTAGGCTGAATTTGATTTGTTAGCATTGTATGTTAAATTTAGTAGTATTAGTTGTATTTAATTGAAAATGAATTACCTCACCCAAAATATTATTTTATTAAAGAATAATGAATCATTTTTTGTGAAATTACGAAATATATTTTCTACATTTACTATTATAAAACGAACATTAACACTCAAAATATACTAGTATGGCAAAGGGGCAAGATTCAAAGAAGAATGTAAAAAAAGAACCAGCTAAAACTGCTAAAGAAAAAAAAGCGGCAAAAAGAGCTAAGAAAGCAAAATATGATTGATGTATAATTAAAAACCTTCTATAATGAAGGTTTTTTTAATTGTCATTTAATTATTCTTTTTGTTTTTGAATAATAGCTTTGATGCGCTTTGCGTGTAATTCTTTTTCAATTCGTAATTTATTTTTCTTCTGAGCCATTAATTTAGAATGTTTTGCCTTATTTTTTGTGTTTTTTGCTTGTCCTTTTTTTGCCATAAATTAACAGTTATTTAGCGTTTGATAGTTTAAGGTATTTAATGAAGGAGTTTAAAGATACAAATGCCCAAACACCTTCTAAAATAATAAAAGGCATATAATTTAATAAAATTGAAGCTAAACAAGCGATGCTTGCACCAATTAAATTTAGTACTATAAATATTAAATTTTTATTAGTTATTTTACCTGTTTCAGCTAAAATATAAGCTAGTAAAATTAAAAAAACACCTATAAATCCAAGCCAATCTGTTGTATGTATCATTTTTTAGTATACTTAATTATAGTTTAATTTATTTTCTTCGTTTTTTCATTTGTTTTGCAATTTCAATTGAATTAGGACTTGTTGTATTCTCTAATTTGTGAATTATAGTATCATAATCAGGCTCCTTTCTATTTTGTGAAAGTTTGTAAGTAGCTTGAATATCATTTATTTTTATGTTAAAACCAATAATTCCATTTATTTGCTTTAGGTTTTTCTCAGACATTGTTTCAATTCTAATAGGGTTTTCAGAACCTTTTTCGTATTTATTTACTAGTTTTTTCAATGAATTTAATAATTCCTCTCCTTCAATAATTTTAATTGAACCATAAATATGCACCGCAATATAATTCCAGGTTGGTACATTTTCTTGTTCATACCAAGAAGACGAAATATAACTGTGAGGTCCTGAGAAAATTACCAAAACTTCATCATCATCGTTAAAATTTTTCCATTGGGGATTTACTTTTGAAATATGGCCTGTTAGTATATTTTCACCGTTTTTATTTATATCAAGTACTAATGGAATATGTGTTCCAGTTAATTTCCCATTATTTTGATTTATTAAAATTCCAAAGCTATTTTTAGTTATAAAGCTTTTTATTTCTTTAAAATCTTCGTTTTTGTAGCTATTAGGTGTATACATTGATATTTTAATTTAAGTACGTTAGTACTTACTTTTAAATTTAACAGTTGTTTTATGAAATAAGTAAAGCCTATTTTTAATCGTAATTACATCAAAAAGAGTTGATTCAATTTTGTTCGCTATCCTAAACTTGATTCAGAATCTCAAGTTTGCAACATAAGTTTGAGTTCTATTCTTCTTTTGACTAACCTTCTTACTTCCCGATACAAAAATTAGCAAAAATATTTCCTAGTAAATCTTCGGTAGTTACTTCTCCAGTAATTTCACCTAAATGAAAAAGAGCTTGACGAATATCAATA
>NZ_JASFZF010000134.1:0-6392 GCF_046055765.1 Lutibacter sp.
GATAAAATTTTTTCTTTTGAATATCTAAACTCCAGTCGAGTAGCTAAAATTAGCTCTTTTATCTTTTCAAAATAAGTCCTTTTTTGATTTTTACGAGATAATCTAATTACTTGTTGTGTAAGTGTACTTCCACCACGTTTTATACGTTTTGATTTGAAATTCTCATAAAAAGCTTTTACAATTGAAACTGGGTTAAACCCTGGATGTTTGTAAAAATAAGCATCTTCAAATTGCACAATACAAGCTGCAAATTTTTCAGGAACACTATCGTTTTGTGGAAATCGCCATTGTCCATCATCAGCAATTTTAGCACCTAATAATTCTCCTTCAATACTTTCAATAACTGTTGAAGTTGGGTTATTAAATAATTGTTCTGGTAACGAAAAATAATAAGCCGTTAAAATGATAACGGCTATTATTAATTTGTATTTATGTTTTTTTATTGGGTTCATTATAACAACTCAACTATTTAATATATCTCTGAAATGAGTCACTTTTAACTTGTTTTTAGAAACTCATAAGGCAAAAGTTAAAATCACCATGGAACCTGAAACAAATTCAGGTTTACGAGTTCTTTTACTTCACAACTTCAATCCACAATCCTTTTGTTCGTGTAAAATAGTCATTATCGTACATTGCTTCAGCTTGTACACCATATAAATAATAATTTCCTAAATAGGAAGCATTTAACAACACCTTAAAAGTTTTGGTTTCATTTTTATTTAAATCAAAATAGAAATTAACTCGATCATCTCTCATATCGGTAAAATTTGCAGTACTTAAAGTTGAAGTTCCAAAATCTGTAAATCGTGTATTTACAATTTCCCAACCTGAAGGAAATATTTCGGTTAAAGCAACTTCATGAATATCATTTGATTTTAAATTATGAACCTTAACAATAGCTTCAAACTCGGTTCCTTGTGACAATTTAGAAATATCAATACTATTTCCTTGAGAATCCTTATATGTAACGTTAATTCCTAATCCGCGTTTTTCAGAAATTTCTTCACCTAAAGGTAAAATTCCAGAATTTAATACATTTACAAAAACTAAATTCGCATCTTTATTCGTAATTGTAATTGAATTTTTACCTTCATTTACAATTAATTTTCGTTGTGCAATTGAAAATTTTGAATTTATAGTTTCTTGATTTTCTTGATTTAAATTGTAGACTAGTTTTATTGATTTTCCTCCATTAATTTCAACCATTTTAGCCATTGTTAATAAACTGTACGCAGTTGTTTGTGTACTCATCCATAATTTTGACGATAATCTTTTCGCAATAGATTTTGCTAATTCTCTAGCTTCAGGATTGCCCGTTAATAGCATTGTTTCCATAGCCATTGCTCTATTTCTATCAACCGAACCGTAGGTGTAATAATCATATTTAACTGGCTGAAAATTGATATTTGCAGTGTTAGACACTTTCATTGCAGCTTCTTTTTGTCCTGCTAAAGCATAAGCAGCAGCCAATCGCCATTTTGCATCATTTGAAATTTCTTTAAACTCACGCAATCTATTCATTGAAGATAAATCTGAATGACCAGCCAATGCCAACGTATACAATCTATATGCTTGTGCTAAATCTGAGTTGTAATATTGATAACTTGGTCTCCAATTGCGTGCGGCTTTTTTTTGATATTTCAACCAATTACTCATAAAAGTAAGCGGTAAAACATAGCCTTTTTTCTCAGCTTCAATCATAAAATGACCGGCGTAACTTGTTCCCCAATCATTTGCTAAGTTTTGTCCAATCCAATAACTTAAACCACCATTAAAAGTTTGAAAATTGCCCAACCTTTCTATTCCTTTTTTAATATTATTGGTCATTTTTTGTTTTTGTTGCAATGGCAAATCAAAAATATTTCCTAAATACAACTGCGGGAAAACACTTGAAGTTGTTTGCTCAACACACCCATGTGGATATTGAATTAAATATTGCAATCTACCAGCCAAATCCATAGAAGGTACTGTTGAAAATTCTATTTGTGCAGTATTACTTCCTTTAATTCCAAAGGTTGAAAAATTAATTTTTTGAGTTGCATTTGACTCTAATTCAATTGAAATAAATTTTGAAGAAATTGGGTTTGGATTTACAACATCAATTTCAACTTCATAAGAAGATTTTTCTCCGTTTCCAGTTGCAAGAACTTCAACTTTTGCAATTCCTTTTACATCAGAAACATCTAATTGAAAATAAATCATTTTTTCATCTGGATTTGTAAATGTTAATTTTTGAGAATTCAAACCAACAACTTTAATTCCGTTACTTAATTTTAAACGAACCTCAACATTTTTAACCTTCTTTTCCATTGCAAAAACAGTCACAGGTAACGTTACTTTTTCTCCAGGACTTAATTTTCTTGGTAACGTTGCCAAAACCATTAACGGTTTACGAACTGGAGTAGTCACATCAACTTTTCCGTAGGCACCAATTGAATTATCCGCAGCAATTACCATTGTTCTAACTGAACCAATATATTTTGGTAATTGAATTTGATGTTTTGCTGTTTTCCCCTTTTCAAGTGTAAAAGGGCCTAAATAGCGAACTACAGGTTTAAACCGGTTTGCTTTTTTGGTTTTTCCTGCTGCTGCTTCACCATCTCCTCCAATTGCAAAAACTTGCTCAATACTTCCACCAAAAGCACCAATTACATCATCAAAAATATCCCAAGTTTTTACACCTAAAGCTTCTCTAGTGTAAAAAGCATTCCAAATTTGTGGTGTTTTATAACGTGTTAAATCTAACAACCCTTCCTCAACAATAGCAATGGTGTACGACATTCTTCTACCTTTTTTCTCACTAACCTTTAACGTGAATTTTTCTTCAGGTTTTAGTGTTTTCGGCATTGAAATTTCAGGTTCTAAACGTGTGGTTGGGTCTTCAACCAATATTGGAATTACACCATATAAACGTAACGGTAAATCATTAGCTGTTGATGCGTGTGGTTGCAATAATGAAATGTTTATAAACACATTTGGTGTCATTTCTTTAGTAATAGGAAGGTTGAAAGTTGTTTCTCCTTTTTGTGTTTTTTGCCAAACAGTTTGTAACACTTCAGTTCCGTTTTCAATACTTACTAATGCTCTACCTTCGGCTCCTGAAGGAAAAGTAACTACAGCTGTTTCCCCTACATTATAAGTGTCTTTATTTGAAGAAAATACTAACATTTTTGAAGCTTCTGGGTCATTTGAAGGACGTTTCCACCAATTAGAATAAAAATAGGTTACTAAACCTGTTGCATGTCCACTTTTTTTATCAATAACACGAATTAAATATCTTCCTCCATCATTATCAGGAATATTTAAGGTAAATGTTCCTTTTCCAGTTGAATTGGTATTTATTTTTAGTTTTTTATAGGGTTTATGATAACTACTTCCACTATAAGTTGATAAATTATCAGGAGACGTGCTCCACCACCAACGCCATTTTATTTGATATACTTCAATTTCAATGTTATTTTTTGCTAAAGGTTTTCCCGCAACAGAAACGGTGGCAACATCAAAAATTATATTTTCATTTGTATTATATGAATTGTATGCTTTTAATTTTGGAGATTTTAACCCAACAAACGATGAATAAGGTGCGTAATTTTTTAAAATTACATCCATTGAAAAATCACCACCATTTTCAAAAGCTTTAGTTAAAAACGCTACTTTTAACATACCTGGAGCATTATCTTCTAACTTCATTTTCTTATCAATAGTAGCATTTCCATTTTTATCTAATTTTCCATCAAAAAGAATTACTTCTTCCGAAGAGAATTCTCGTGTTGGATCGTTAAAAATATACTTCGGATATAGTGTATTGAAAACTGTTGTGTTTGGTGTAAACTTTGCAGTTACTTCTGTCTTAATATTTTTTGCTGGAGCACCGTGCAACCATTTCACCTCTAATTTTCCGTTAATTGATTTGTTATTAGTCAACACCTCATCATTGAAATCAATTTTAATTTTTAAACGATTTGGTTTTACGGTTTCAACTTTTAATTGCTTATGAAATTTTGCGCCACCAACTGAGATTATTCCATTCCAGTTTCCTGTTGGGTCATCTATTGAAGTTGGTATTGTAAACTTGTAAAAACCATGTACATTATCAATTTTAATTTGTTTAAAAGCAAGTTTTCCTCTAGCATCTGTAACTTCTAATTTGACTGGATGTTCTTTTGGTAACTTATTTGCATTATCGTTTAACACAAATGTTAAATGTATTGAATCTCCAGGTCTCCAAACACCACGTTCTCCATACACAAATCCCTTTATGCCTTTTTGTAATTTTTTTCCTGAAACATTAAATTTACTTAAAGACAAGGAATGTCCATCGTCTAATTTTATATAGGTTTTGTGTTTCCCCTTTGAAATAATTGCAAAAAATGCATTTTTATCAACATCCATTCCTGTTAAACCTTGATTATCAGTAACTGCTTGTGTAATTTTCTGTTGCTGGTAGTTATAAATAGTGACTTTTGCTCCTGAAACTGGATTGGTTGTTAAAATATCTGTTACTGCAAAAAAATATGATTTATTGGTTCCTTTTTTGGCAATTACACCTAAGTTTGAAGCTAAAATATTTGCAGAAACTATTTGATCTTCATTATCATAATATGCTTTTTTACAAGGATTTTCTCTATCTCTCCAATTGTAATAATTAGTATTGTAACTGTAAATTAAATTGTCCCAATATTGTTCTTCTCGCTCCTCTAAATCTTCAGATTGCTCTGTCGTATATTCTCCATCGTCATAATAATAATCTTCTTCATAATATTCATCATTTTTATTTAAACTAGCCTGACTTTCATCACACTTATATAGTGAATACTCTTGCTTCATTGTTAATTCTACTCTGTAAATAGCTCCAGGATCAGCTTTTATCATTTTAGATAAATCTATAGCATACGCTTTCCACTTCCCATTATTTTCAAGTTCATTTTTAATTAATGTAATTGTTTTTTTGGCAACTCTCCTACCTACTCTTTTAATATCGTGCCGGTAAGAGCTTCCTAAATTATTGGTTTGTAAAAACTGTAAAACATTGTCTTCAAAAATTTTAATAATACGAACATCTACCGCTTTCAAATTCACTGCTTCAAAATTGAATTTTAAATCGTTTGAACTTGGCAAAATAACACCGCTTGATATTAATTTAACTTCAGGTTTCAACTGTTCAAAAGCTACTTTTTCCGAAAATTCATTCTTTAATTTATATCCTTCAATACTTTTAATTCCTTGAAAAACATCAACACTTACGCTACCAATTATGCGTTTATTTGGATATACTTTTAACATATTTCCATCAACAACATATTTTAAATTTTTAGCATGCTGAATTTCAACCAAACCATTAAAATTTTGTTGTTTTTTTAGTGGATCTGAAAAATTAATATTTAAATATTGTTCGGGTAATTGAAATACATCAATATTTACAATTGAAAAATTATTTTTACCAGGAATTCTTAGTAAAGATTCTCCACTATTATCAACATTTATTTTATTACCAGACCAAGAAAGCAATACTTTAGAATCATCTTCAAAACGTTGTACACTATCTATTTTAAATTGAAATTGTTTACTTATAGAATCAGTATTTTCCCATTCTATAGCTAACTTTTTATTATTTTGAACTGCAGAAATTAATGTTTTTGCTTTTTTAAGTTCTAAAATATCGGCTGTTTTAACAGTTCCTTCAATATATTGCCATTCTTTACTATACGATTGAAAACCCGTGGTTACAACACTAAAATTTTGTTCTAATGTTTTAAATTTAAACGTGTATTTCTTAAACTCAGGTGCAATATTATTATACATTTTACCTAAGTTAACAGTTACTGTATATTCTTTATTTGGAGTTAATTTATTTGAAGGTTGAAATAATAAGCTTCTTGAATTTAAAGCTGCTAATTTTCCATCAATTTTTGGTGAAATACTTATAAAATCTGTTGAAACTTCCTCATTAGCAATCCAAGATTCTACCTCATTCACCAAGTCAATTCTAATAGGTTCAGCTACTGAAACCACGCCAGAAGTTGTATAGCTTATATACTTTCTAAATTTAAAAATATTATTTGTTGAATTTTTAGAATTGTCATTATTGCACGACAAAAAAGCGACACTAATTAGTAGTGTAATAATTAAATGTTGAAGTTTCATTTTAAACTGATTTTAGGTGTTTAGCAAATTTGGCTTGAAGTTACTAAAAAAATGAACGTTTAAAAATAGCTCTTTTTATATTTTACTTTTTTATTGGTAAAACGTAAAAAAATACAGCTATAAAGTGTGCAAAACTTCCTAATAACACAAAAATATGAAAAATAGCATGATTGTATTTTAAATTTTTAATACTGTATAAAATTGCTCCAACCGTATAAAAAATTCCACCAGCTAATAACCACATT
>NZ_JASFZF010000135.1:0-9010 GCF_046055765.1 Lutibacter sp.
TATATTTAGTTAGTTATGAAGGTTTTAGGTATTGTTTTTCTTTTTTTTATGACACTTTCTGTGAAGGCTCAACAAATAAAAGTAGTAGAAAGAGGAACAAATTTTCCGATTGAAAATGTAACCATCTATAATGATGCTAATAATTGTATCGTTTATACAAATAAAAAAGGTATTGCAGACCTATCAACATTTAAAAATTTTGATATAATTTCCTTCAATCATTTATCATATATTGAGTATGAAATTTTGAAAAAGGAATTAACTAAAATTAATTTTGTGGTGCATTTAAACAAAAATGCTGAACAGTTGGATGAGATAGTTTTATCAGCTTCAAAAGGAAAAGAAAGTAGAAGTAGAATTGCAGAACAAATAGATATAATTTCAAAAGAAGAGATAACTAAATTAGCACCACAAACTTCAGCAGATTTGTTAGCAAATATGCCAGGTGTTAAAGTACAAAAAACACAGTTTGGTGGAGGAAGCCCAGTTTTGAGAGGAATGGAAGCTAACCGTGTTTTATTAGTTGTTGATGGAGTTCGAATGAATAATGCAATATATAGAAAAGGACATTTACAAAACTCCATAACAGTTTCACCGAATATAATTGAAAGAACAGAAGTTATTTTTGGACCATCATCCGTAATTTATGGTTCTGACGCTCTTGGAGGTGTAATTCATTATTATACAAAAACACCTAAAACTAGTAATATAAACAAAGTAAATACATCACTTTATTCTCGTTATAGTTCGGCTAATAATGAAATTACTACAGAAGGAAATATTGAGCTAAGATTTAAAAAATGGGCTTCTTATACGAGTATTTCACATAGTAAATTTGGCGATTTAAAAATGGGAAAAAATAGAACTCATGGTTTTAATGATTGGGGAAAGGTTTTTGACTATTCAACAAATACCAATACTTTTTACAGTCAAAACCCAACAGAAAACAAAGATGAAAATATCCAAAAAAATACAGGATATAATCAAACAGATATTTTACAAAAAATAGCCATCCCGCTTTCAAATAAAAGTAATATACTTTTTAATTTTCAATATTCAACTTCATCAAATATTAATAGGTTTGATAAATTAGCTACTTATAGTGGAGATGAATTAAAATATGCCGAATGGTATTATGGGCCGCAAAAAAGATTGTTATTATCGACTCAATTAAAAATAGAACCAAATAAAAAATGGCTTCAAAAAGGAACTTTAACGGCTGCTTTTCAAAACATTAAGGAATCTAGAATTAATAGAAAGTTTTCTAGCTTAGATCGTTATTATGCTTTTGAAAATGTTGATGTTTACAGTTTAAATGGCGATTTTTTTGTTCCACTAACCAATACTAAAGATAGAATTATGTCGTATGGTTTTGAAGTAACTTATAATGAAGTAGCTTCAAATGCGTTTGGCAAAACTTTAACTATTGAAGGAAATTCAATAATTGATTTAAGCGATAAATTTATTGAACAATCACGTTATCCTGATGGTGGGAGTTCATATACAAGTATTGCTTCTTACGTAAATTACAGACAAAATATTAGCAAAAAATCAACACTAAACACAGGAATTCGTTTTGTAAATACACAGCTAAATGCAACGTGGATTGAAGATACTTTTATAACATTACCAGATTTTGATATTTCATCAAATAATTCAGCAATAACAGCTACAATTGGTTATGTGTATAAACCAACTGTTAATTGGCAGTTAAATAGTATAATTTCATCGGGATTTAGATCACCAAATATTGATGATGTTGGAAAAGTAAGAGAAAAATCAGGGAATGTAACCGTGCCAAATATTTATTTAAAACCAGAATATGCTTATAGTTTTGAAACAAGTGTTTTAAGGTATTATAATAATAGAAAATTTCACACAGGTTTAACTTTATATTACACACTTTTAGATAACTATATTACACGTGATTTTTTTGAAATTAATAATTCTTCAACAATTGTATATAACGGTGAAGAAGGGAATGTAATGGCTAATGTGAATAAAGGGAATGCTTATATTGTAGGAAGTACATTTAGTTTTAAAGGTAATATAAATTCAAATTGGACTACTAATGGCTCAATTACTTATACAAAAGGTAAAGCGTATGATACCAAATTACCTTTATCATCTATCCCTCCATTGTTTGGTAATTTAGCCATTAGTTATCATAACCAACGTTTTCAAGCTGGATTCAATTGGAAATTTAATGCTAAAAAAAGTATTAAAGATTACAATTTAATTGAAGGAATTGATAATGAAGAGCAAACACCATTTAATAGCTTAACTAACACTTATTATGGTAGCCCTAGTTGGAATACTTTTAGTTTCAATTCAAATTATAGGGTTAATAATAGTGTTACTGTATTTTTAAATATTGATAATATGTTGGATGCTCATTATAAAGAATTTGCATCTGCAATTAGTGCATCTGGAAGAAATTTATCAATATCATTTCTAGTAAATATTTAATTTTATGTCTGATAATTAGGAAGTTAATTAATTTTTTAATAATTTAGTTAATTCAAAAACCCCTAATATTATGATTCGAAAACTACGCCAATCCCAATTCCAACTACTTTTTTATATAAAAACATTTGTTAAGAAGTTATTAAATTAAAACAAACTTTTAAATAGGTTCAATAACCTAATTGAATTTTAAAATAACATTAAACCCCTATGTTATGAAAAAATTAATACTTTATTTTTTTATTTTTTTATTTTTTTCAGCTGTAACTTATTCTCAAACGGTAATTCATACTGCTGATTTTGAATCGAGTCTTGATGGTTGGACACAAAGTTCATCCGATGATTTTGATTGGACTATACAATCAGGAGGAACCCCTTCTAGTGGAACCGGACCAAATTTAGCTTCTTTAAATAGTTGGTATTTATACGCAGAAATGTCTAGCCCAAGAGCAACAGGCGATGTAACAATAATTACAAGTCCAACAATTGATTTAACTTCTTATACAAGTCCAACATTAACATTTGATTACCATATGTATAGTAGTAATTTTAGTTCAGATGTTGGTACTTTAGATGTTGAAATAAATGTTAATGGAGGTGGTTGGACTACAAATATTTTTTCTAAAATAGGAAGTCAAAATTCTTCACAAAGTAGTTGGATAACTGCAACAATTGATTTAACAGCCTATCAAGGAAATTCAATTCAGTTAAGAGTTATAGCTACAAGAGCTGGAAGTTGGAGAGGGGATATTGCTTTTGATAATGTAAAAGTAACGGGGTTTTTAAATAATGTTCAAGAAATGGACATCACAGGTTTAGGAAATGCTATTAATGATGGAGACACAACACCAACCACAACAGATGATACAAATTTTGGTTCAGTTAATGTAAGTTCAGCAGTAGATCATACATTTACTATTAAAAATTTAGGGAACTCAAGTACAACATTAAATTTAACAGGAGCACCAATAGTTGCTATAAGTGGAAATGCTGCTTTTACCGTTCTAACACAACCTTCCTCCAATTCAATAATTGGAGGAAACTCACTAACTTTTATAATACGTTTTTCACCAATAGTAATTTCAACAGTAACAACTATTATTTCAATTGATAATGATGATAGTAATGAAGATCCATATAATTTCACAATTGAAGGAACTGGAGTTACACCATTAACAGCAGGACCCGGAGGAATTACGTCTGATTTAAAATTGTGGTTAAAGGCAAATGATGGATTGGCATATTCCGATGGTCAAAGTATTTCTTTATGGTCAGATCAAGGAAGAGGTTCAAATGCTACTGTAAATACAGCAGGGCAAGAACCTACATATAGAGATAATGTTTCTTATAATGTAAATTTTAATCCCGTAGTTGATTTTGATAATAGTTATAATCCGGTTGCTGTAGATGATGACTTCTCTTTTGATGATACAAGTACACAGTTTTTAGAAGGAGTTGGTGGTTTATACACTCAAGATATTTTTGTAGTACTTATTCCAGATGTAACTGTAAATTCTACATTTGGAAGTATGGATATTTTTTGTGGGGATGAAGATATTACATCTGATCAAACTGATGCAACAGGTATTGGATTAGGAGCTTATACTGCAAGGTTTTCTTCAGAAATTTTGTGTTATGCTGTTGGTACCACAAGTTCTGGAGATGGTTATGGAGTTGCTGAAATTGGTACAGGTAATACTTATAGTAATGTTGGAATACTAAATGCTAGAAATAATGTAGCAGTTTCTCAACAAGAATTATACTATAATGCTAATAATATTGGAACAAATCAAAATGACATAGCAGATTTTTCTAATATAAATAATTCTCGTTATTGGATTGGAAGAAGTGAAGGTTGGGAAGCAAGTACTGATGCTAGAATTGCTGAAATTATTACCTATTCTTCACGACAAGATGATGCAACAGAACGAAATAAAATAGAGGGTTATTTGGCCATTAAATATGGAATTACATTAGGTATAAACGGCGCAAGTCAGGATTATGTAGATTCTGCTGGAAATGTTATTTGGGATGTTTTAGTAAATACTGGATTTAATTATGATATTGCTGGAATTGGACAAGATGATGACTCTGAATTAAATCAAAAACAATCTAAAAGTGTAAACTCAGGAAGTATAGTAGCTATTGGATTAGGTGAAGTTACGAATACAAATAATGCGAACTTAAATAGTTTTTCAACAAATTTAGATTTTTTAGTTTGGGGAAGAAATAGTGGTAACTTTAACACCAGTGCTGAAGTAGCTCAAAGTATAAATTTAAGTAATTCTACAACAACATTTACACCAGTTTCAAGAAAATGGAAAATTTTAGAAACTCAAAATGATGTACCTGAAGTTGTAATTTCTATTGTTACTTCAGATTTAACTAGTAATATTCCGTTAGCTGCAAATGAAGAATATATGTTAGTTGTATCGGACAATTCAAACTTTAATCCATCAGATATAATAGATGTAGTTCCGTTAACAACAAACGGAACTAATTCAGAAGCATGGTATGATTTTGACGGGACAAAATATTTTACAATTGCTAAAGCTACTAGAGTTGTAGAAAAACGACGTGTAGATTTTACAACTGGAGAATTTTTATTGGGAGATAATAATTTAGAGCTAACAACTAATTTTACAGTATCAGCTTGGGTAAAAAACAATTCAAATGGAGGTAGCTTTATTTCAAAAGGAAATGGTTATAATTTTAAAATAAACGGAAGTAATCAAGTTGAAATAGATTGGAACGGAGCTACAAAAGTAACCTCAACAAATACTATTGATTCAAATTGGCATCATGTAGCATTAACCTATAGCGGTGGAACAGCAACTTTATATATTGATGGAATTTTAGATATTACGGTAAGCTCATTAGCAAATCCAACTAGCTCAACAAATAAATTTACAATAGGGGCTTTATATACTAATAAAACAACTGTTAGTTCTTTTGATGGTGCAATAGATGAAGTTAGATTATGGAATGCAGCTTTAACAATAACGGAGATTCGTTATATAATGAATCAGGAAATTGAAGAATTTAGCACAAATGTAGATGGAGAGATACTACCACAAAGCATTACAAAAAATGACATAAGCTCAAGAGCTTGGAGTACTTTACAAGCCTATTACGATATGAATTCATTTTATGGAACCACTATAGAAGATAATTCAAACAATAAAAATTGGGTACGTATAAAGTACTTAACTAAAGATAAACAATTAGTTGAAAATCAAACAGCACCATTACCTTATGAATCTACCGCGAACGGAAATTGGGATACAGCAGCAACTTGGTTAAATAATACAGTTCAATATTTACCAAATACTACTTTAAATGGAACAGTTGTAGATTGGAATATTGTTGAAACTAATAACAATGTAAATACTACTAGAAATATTACTGTTTTAGGGTTGAAAAACAACTCAAATGAATTATCTATAAATGCTGATAATTCATTAACGGTATCACATTACCTTTTAGTAAATGGTTTTATAGATTTTGATGGAGAATCTCAATTAATTCAAACAGAAGGAAGTGATTTAGACGAAGATAGTGGAGGTTATATAGAACGAGATCAACAAGGTACAGCCAACAGTTTTAATTATAATTATTGGGCATCTTCGGTTGGGGCTATTGGAACTGGTGCAGGAAGTAATAATGCAAATTATGCACTTTCAGGAATTTTAGAAGACGGAACTGATGACTTAAATCCAGGAGTTATTAACTTTCAAGCTTCTTATACAGCAGCAGATACGGGTGTTACATCTCCAATAGTACTTAGCTCTTATTGGTTTTATACGTTTAATGGAACAAGTAACGATTATAATTCGTGGACTTCAATTGATGAAAACACGCCATTAAAAGCAGGTGAAGGTTATACAATGAAAGGATCTTCAGGAAACCTTCCTATAATAACTAATCAAAATTATGTATTTAAAGGAAAGCCAAACAATGGAGATATTACATTGCCTATAGCAGTTGGTAATGATAGATTAATTGGGAATCCGTATGCTTCAGCTATTGATGCTGATGAGTTTATTAAGGATAATATTAAAGAGACTATCAATAGTAAAGTTGGGAGAAATATAGCTAATGTTTTTAATGGAGCTTTGTATTTTTGGCATCATTTTGGTGAAGAGAACTCACATAATTTAAAAGATTATGTTGGGGGTTATGCAACTTATACTTTAATGGGAGGTACGCAAGCAATCTCAAACGATAGTAGAATTAATGATGATTTAAGCACGGGAGGAAAAGTTCCAGAAAGATACATTCCTGTGGGTCAAGGATTTTTTGTAAATGCATATCTTCCTTCTAGTTTATCAGGCACCACAGCTACTATTGATGGTGGTAATATTGTGTTTAAAAATAGCCAACGAATATTTAAAGTTGAAGGATCTAATGCTGGAAATGGATCTGTATTTTTCAAAACAAGCTCAAAGAATAGTAATAAAATTCCTAAAACTAATACTGATTCTAGGTCAAAAATTAGATTAATTTTTGACTCACCAACGGGTTACCACCGTCAATTATTAATTGGAACTGATCAAAACGCCTCTAATAAGTTTGATATGGGTTATGATGCCCCAATTGCTGATATTGGAAATGAAGACATGTTTTGGGTTGTTGATGAAGCTAAATTTGTAATTCAAGCGGTAACAAATTTTAATAAAGATCAAGAATTTCCAATAGGTATTAAAATTGAAAGTGAAGGAAAAATAAGTATTAAAATAGATACTTTAGAGAACATTAATGAAAATACTTCAATATATATTAAAGATAATTTGACAGGAGAAACGTATAATATAAAGAAATATCCCTTTGAAGTAAACTTAGCACAAGGTGAATATTTAGATAGATTCACTTTAGTATTTCAACCACGTATAAAAACATTAAAAGAAGTAACTTTAGACGATGGTATTTTCGTTTACATGAATAATAAAACTTCAGAATTACATGTAAAAAGAATTGTAGATACAGAGATACATCGTATTTTAATATTTAATTACTTAGGCCAAATTGTAGCAACTTTTTCTGAAAACTTTAATGAAAGAGAATTTTCAATTCCATTAAAGAAAATCTCAGGTGTTTATATTGTTCAATTAGAGACAATTAATGGTACTATTTCTCAAAAAATCCTAATCAATTAATTTAACATAAATCACTAAATTTTTTATTAAAAACACTAAAATCAGCATTTTTAGTGTTTTTTTATGTCTTAAATAGTACGTTTTTACAAATACGTGATAAAATAAACATAAATAAATAGTCTGTTTTTAGATGTAAACGCTATTAAATACAAATAAATGGTATGTTTTTATCAACAAATGGTGAAAAATTTGTTTTTTTGTTGGATTTATCAAAAAAAATGCTATAAATTTATGTAGTATGATAAAAGATAAAATAACCTTAAATAAAAAAAGAGTAAATGAACAAAAATTAAAAAAATATATTTTTTAATCTAGTTTTTCTAACAAATATCTTACAACCCCATGTTATGAAAAAATCACTTAGCTTACTAATTTTAGTCTGTTGTTTTTCGGTAACAGTATTCTCTTTAAATATAAATTCTACGATTACTAAAGTAGAAAAATCAATATTCCAAAATCTTGATACAGATGATGTACGTCCAAAATTCAGAATTGGTTTTAATGCTCCTCAAATAGATCATCGCCAATTATTATTAACAATAGATGAAAACGCAACAGACGGTGTTGATTGGGGATATGACGCACAATTATATCAAGTATTAAATGACGATATGTATTGGATTATTAACAATACTAAATATGTAATTCAGGCAACAAATTATATAACCATTGATAAAGAATTTAATTTAGGTATTATCACATCAAATGGAGGTGATATAACTATAGGGATAGATGCAATAGAAAACCCAATTGAAGGATTTAAGGTCTGTTTAAAAGATAAAGAGTTAAATATAATTTATGACATTCAGGAAGTAGATTATCAAATTACATTAGCAGCAGGTGAGTATCATAATAGATATGCTTTAGTTTTTGTAAGTACACAAAGTAGTATTGATGAAGATGATTTAGGGTTGGATCTAGATATTATTAATGAAGGTGAAGGAGAAGATTCTTCTGTGAATGAAATAAATGAGACTATTAAAAATGAAGCATTAAAGCATCAATTTAAAATGTATATTGTAAATGGGAGCAATACGTTAACTATTAGAAATAAAGAATTTATAAAGGTAAATAACCTTGTTTTATATAATAAATTAGGGCAAGTAACTCAAGTTTGGAGTACAAATTTAAACCAAGAGCAATTTTGCTTATCTGTTAATGTAAAAAAGGGAGTTTATATCATCCAAGCAATTACTGAAATAGGAAATATATCGAAAAGAGTTGTAATTAACAATCTATAATCAGGTTATAAACCTAATTTAATCAGCAGATTATTCATAAAAATAGGCTATTTGTTTATTGAATTTTAATATAATAGTATTTTTTAAAAAAATGCGCTATTATTGCATAACCCAATTATAATGAGTAATCTATGTTTTCTAAACCCC
>NZ_JASFZF010000136.1:0-12732 GCF_046055765.1 Lutibacter sp.
AAAGAGTTGTATAAAACCGTTTGGGAATTAAGTATGAAGGATATTATAGATATGTCTCGTCAAAGAGGTTATTTTGTGGATCAATCACAATCTTTAAATTTATTTATGCAGGATGCAAATTACTCTAAATTAACATCCATGCACTTTTATGCTTGGAAAAGCGGATTAAAAACAGGCATGTATTATTTACGTACAAAAAGTGCTGTGAATGCCATTCAGTTTACGGTTTCAAAAGGTAAAAAAGAAGAAGAAAAACCATTAACTCCTGAAGAATTAAAAGAGATGCTTATCGCATCACAGAATAATCCAGATGATTGTGAAATGTGTGGTTCATAGTAAGAAATATAATTGTTAATATCTTGTGAATAAGATTTTTTTTTGAATGAGTTATCAAATGTATTTTTTGTGACATTTGAATTTCTTAATATTCGTTCAAAAGAACTATATTTAAATAAGGTTATTAAACGATTAAATAATCAACCCAATAGCAAAGCCTCAAATTAAAAAATTTGAGGCTTTTTTTTATCTCATAATTAGTTGTATTTTAGTTTTAACATATTTATTAAAATACAAAATAGTATTTTTTAGTTATTGTTAACATTAACTTAATGTTAAGATTAAATTTTGAAGGTACTTTTGTAACGTAATTTCATAAAATAAATAATGGGAGATATTTACATTTTAATGGTGGTTGCTTTAGCTGTTTTAGCTATAATAGACCTTATTGTAGGTGTTAGTAATGACGCCGTTAACTTTTTAAATTCAGCTTTTGGATCAAAAGTTATTTCAATTAAAAATATTTTAATCATTGCAAGTTTAGGTGTCGCATTTGGAGCTCTAACATCAAGTGGAATGATGGAGGTTGCAAGAAAAGGAATCTTTGTTCCGGGGGAATTTTATTTTAACGAAATTATTTATATTTTTTTAGCGGTAATGATTACAGATATCTTATTGTTAGATGTATTTAATACCCTTGGTATGCCTACTTCAACAACAGTTTCAATTGTATTTGAATTATTGGGAGCTGCAGTTGCTATGGCATTTATCAAAATTTCAATGAATGACAACGAAACTGTTTCAGCAATTTGGAAATATATTAATTACGAAAAAGCAACCATTATTATATTAGGTATTTTGCTATCAGTAGTTGTTGCATTTTCTATTGGAGCATTGGTGCAATTTATTTCTAGATTAATCTATTCATTTAATTTAGAACATAAAAAAGGATATGTAAATGCTTTATTTGGAGGTTTTGCTTTGTCATCAATAACCTATTTTATTATTGTAAAAGGTTTAAAAGGAACTCCTTTTTATGGAGATATAAAACATGTTATTGAAGGGAATTTAACTCAAATTATGATTTTGAGTTTTATTGGATGGACAGTAATATCAGGAATTTTTATCCAATTTTTTAAAACAGATATCTTAAAAGTAATTGTAGGAGTTGGTACTTTTTCATTAGCCATGGCTTTTGCAGGTAATGATTTAGTGAATTTTATAGGGGTTCCAATCGCAGGTTGGAATGCTTATGAAGTTTGGCATGCTTCTGGGCAATTAGCTTCAGAATTTTCAATGGGAAGTTTGGCAGGTAAAGTACCTTCAAATACTATATTTTTAGTATTAGCTGGAGTTATAATGGTGCTAACGATTTGGTTTTCGAAAAAAGCGCGTGAAGTAATTAAAACAGGAGTTGATTTATCAAGACAAGGTGATGGAGCCGAAAAATTTCAACCAACAGATGTTTCTAGAGTTACAGTTAGAGGAGCTATTGCAATAAATAAGATTTTTGTATTTATCCTTCCAGAAAAAACAAGAAATTGGATTGATTCAAGATTTCAAGTTCCTGTAATTTCCCTCTCGAAATCTAAAAAATTCGAGATGCCAGCATTTGATAAAGTAAGAGCATCTGTTAATTTAGTAGTTGCAGGAATTCTTATTTCAATTGCAACATCGCTTAAATTACCATTATCTACAACCTATGTTACTTTTATGGTTGCTATGGGTACCTCTTTTGCAGATAGGGCTTGGGGAAGAGAAAGTGCTGTTTATAGAGTTGCTGGTGTATTAAATGTGGTTGCTGGTTGGTTTGGAACAGCAATTATTGCTTTTACAGCTGCTGCTATTGCATTGTATCTTATCAATTTAGGTGGAATTGCCGCAGTATCTATGTTATTGATTTTAGTTTTCTTATTAATTGGTAGAAATTATTTACGTTATAATAAAAAGCAAAAAGAAGCCAAAATTGAAAAGAAAATTAGCCGTGAAGAAATTATTACTGTTAGAGGTGTTATCAATGAAAGTTCTGAGCATATCGCTGCTGTTGTTAGAAGAGTTCATAAATTATATACAAATGTTGTAAATAATTTATCAGTTCACGATTTGAATAAACTTAAAAAAACAGATAAACACGTTAGTAAATTAAATCAGGAAGTTGAAGAATTAAAAGATGAAGTTTTTTATTTTATAAAATCTCTTGATGAGGAATCCGTAGCTGCTGCTAGTCGATTTTATATTTTAGTGTTAAGTTATTTACAAGATATTGCGCAAAGCATTAGTTTTATTTCAAAAGCTAGTTTTAAACATGTAAATAATAATCATAAAAATTTAAAAAAGCCACAAATAAATGATTTAAGGTTAATAAATGAAAAATTAACAATATTGTTTAATGAAATTGAAAGTGATTTTAATGAAAAAACTTTTACGAACTTATCTTTAATAATTGATGAAAAACAAGAGTTAGTAAATCATGTATCGGAATCTATAGATAAACAAATTTCTAGAATTAGAACAGACGAAACTAGTCCCAAAAACACTACATTATACTTTGGGATTTTATTAGAAACAAAAGATCTTATTACTGCTTTAATGAGTTTATTACAATTATACCAAGAGTTTTATATATTAGAGAATGAAAGGAATAGATAATTACACAGTATTATTCTAGTTTTAAAAAGCCTTCCAATTTGGAAGGCTTTTTTTTATTAAGAATTTACATAAAAAATAGCAAATAACATTTCTACAATCTTTGATGTTTCAATGTAAAGTTAATGTTAAGTAAATTATATTTTTAAAAAACAAGTTATTATCATTAAATCAAAAAACATATAAAACGCTAAAAACCAACTTAATAGCTTTTATTTAAAAAAACTTAATGTAAACTTAACGTTAACAAAAGGTTTTTTGAAGGTAAAACGTATACTTTTATATTATAATTAAATGTTGAGTATTAATTAAACCTAGAGATAGAAATGAAAGCGTTAATAAATATAATTATTATGCTGTTTTGTATAACAGTATTTTCACAAGAACAGAAAGTAGATTATAAAAAAGTGGATGATAACATGGTAAGAGCTACTTATTATTTTGTAGACAATAATTCAGTTGTTGAGCGTGAAGGTTTTTTTAATAAAGAAGGGAAGTTACATGGCTCATGGATTAATTATGATATGGAAGGAAATAAAACCGTTATTGCTAATTATAAAGACGGAAAAAAAGATGGTGTTTGGACTTATTTTAAGAATGATAAAATAAATATAGTTACGTATAAAGAAAATAAAATTATCAATGTTGAAGAAAAAGCTTTGGTAGTGAATTAGTTTGACCAATTAATATATTTCTTAATAAAAAAAAGCTTCCAACTTGGAAGCTTTTTTTATTTAAAATTAGTTCTATAAACCAACTTGTCTCCAAGTCCAAGTAGAAATATCTACCTGTGTGCCGCTATTATAGGCATTAGTTGTTGAAGCATCTGCTCCATCAATTTTAACATTAGATAAAGCTCCACCGTCTTTCATGTCAATATTTGTATCATAACCACTTAAAAATAAGTTAGTTATTGTAGCTCCAGACTCTTTTTTGAATTGTAAAGCAATTCCTCCAACAGTAGAAATTGCAGTTACATTTACAAAATGAGGGTTGTTGTTTACTTTATCTCCTTCAAAAGCGGTTGAAAACCCAGATATTGTATGTGAAATGTATGTATTTGTAATAGTTCCATTCCAACCTTCAGTCCAGTCAATAGCATCATCTTCATTGTTTTCTAAATAAATATTAGTTACAGATGCAGTTCCACCAAAAAATTCTACACCATCATCAGATCCATTTATAACTGCAATATTTTCTAAAATTGTTTCAGAGCCTACCGCGTATAATGAAATACCATTGTATTGAGATTCAGCATTAATTTGTGCTCCAGTGCCTATTATTACTAAGTTTTTGATTGTACCTGAACTATCAGTATCATCAGTACCTCCATAAATAAAACCGCCAACTTCAGCTTCAGCATTAACTCCAGCAGTAGTAGTTGCATTTCCACAAATAGTTAATCCTCCCCAATCTCCAGGATTACCGTTAAAAGAAGACATAACTACAGGGTTATTATCTGTGCCATTAATGTTAATTTTTCCACCTTTTAATATAGCAATGTAAACATCTGTACCACCATTATCGGCTTCAATTTGAGTCCCTGCCGGAATTGTAATTGTAACCCCTTCAGTGACAATAAAAGAACCAGTTAACTCATAACTAGTAGCAGGATTTAACGTAAAGTTTTCTTCAAGTTGACCATTTAAAATTCCAACTTTTAAGTTTTCAATAACTTCATTAGTTTCAATAATAATTTGGTTTGTTTCCGTATCATCACAACTAACTAAAGATAATAAAGCAAAAATTACTATTATTCCTATTAATTTAAAATTTGTTTTTTTCATTTTTATTCTTTGTTTATTTAGATATAAATTATGTACAAATAACTTTTTTTTTGAACATAAAGCTTTTAAGTAAATGTTAAGTTTTTATTATCAATTTTTAGTTTTATTAGAAATGTTAAAAAATTATTAACTAACTTTTTAAAGTTATTTTAATATGTTTTTAGAATGTATATTTAATACCCAAACTTAAATTTACACCCTTTTTGTAAGCACTTATAATTTTAGTTTTTTCAATTTGAGTAGATAAACTTTTAACTTTTTGTGATTGCTCAATTGCAGGGTCTAGCAAGTTTTTTCCTGTTAGTTTTAAGGATAAATTATTATTTATTTTTTTGCTCAAAACTAAATCAAATGTTATAAATCCTTTTTCTATAATTTCATCGTTATACAACACGGCACTATTTGTAAAATCTTCGGGTGCACCAAGCGCATAAATTTTATCTGAAGAGTAATTTCCCGCTAATGTTGCTACAAATTCATTTTCTTTATTGTTTTTATAACTTAAAGCGGTGTTTAAAATAAAATCTGATGCTCCTTGTAAATCTGATTCCGTTTTGTTGTTATATTGAAATTCTTCTAATAAATCTTGATTGAACCACATTTTTGTTGCGTTAAAATTTAGATTTAAATTACTGTTTTCTGTATCAATTAAGGTAAGTCTTGTTTCAAATTCTAACCCAAGAACATCGGCTTTTTCACCGGTATTATTGTAAGAAAAATTTCCTGAAGAACCTCTTGTTTGAGATAAGTTTATTGGGTTTTCAATTTTTTTATAAAAACTGGTAAAAGAAATTAGCTCTTTAGAGGATGGAAATAACTCCCATTTAATATCTAAATTATAATTTGTAGATTCCTTCAAGTCTGGGTTTCCTTTGGTTACACGACCCGTTGGAGAAACGTATTCAAAAGGTGCTAATTCTTTAAATTCTGGAAGTGTAATTGTTTTACTTCCTGCAAATCGTATGAAGTTTCTTTCGTTAATTTCGTATTTTAAATTTAAACTAGGTAATAATTTAGTGTAGCTATTTGTTAAAGTGCCTGTTCTACCAACATAATTTCCTACATCCCAAATAATATACATTTCGTTATTTTCATATCTAGCACCAACATTTCCTGATAGTTTATTAAATTCAAAATCTACATTGGTAAATCCTGCGTATACATCAAGTTTAGCTTCGTAAACATCAGGTGTTCTTTCTCTTAAAATTAAAGATCCATTATCAAAATTTGTTTTAATAAAGGCTGAAGATAAATTATCTATAGAAGTTACTTGAAAACCTTTTGCTCTAACCCCAATAAATAAGGAGTTAAAACTTCTTTCTTTTTGACGAAAGTTAGCACCAAAATTTATTTTAAAAGGATTATTTCCATTTTTATTAAACGTGATTTGATCTTTTAGATAACCGTTTAGTTCAGTATCTTTAATTTTTTGATTTGATTTCCGTTGTTGAAAATCTCCTACATGCGCAAATTGAACGGTGTTTTCATCTAAAATATTAACCTCATTTCTTATACGATTTGGTTCTCTAGCAATTACATAATTATAACCAACAGCCCAATTTAGGTTGTTTGTTTCAGAAATGGAATGAGTTCCTATAAATTGATTTACAAACATACGTGTTTGCTTTAGGTTTTGATCTCTAACAAAAGCACCATCTTCAGCAGGATTTTGATCAAAAACATAACCTTCACCATTTCTACCTTGTTCGTACAAATAATCAATAGTTTTATTTACAAATAAACTATTATAACTTATTTTATGATTTTCGTTTAATTTATATTTTACATTAAATAAGCCAGTTGCGTTATAGTTTGAAGTAAAAGTCTCGGCATCAGTAAAATAATTGTTCAAAATATTAGATCTATATTGCTTGTAAATTCCTATTTGATGATTAAAGGAATTCCCATGTGAAGCATTTACAAAAATTGATAAATCTTTACCGAATAATTGAATTTTTTTACCAGCAGATAAAGAAATTCTAAAGTTTACAGGGGTACTTTTAGTTTCAGTATTCCAACTTTGTAAAGTTATAGCATCAATAGTAGCATATCGATTTGTATAAATTCCAAAGTTTAAATCGTTTAAATTTTGTGTAGCTTTAAAATTATCATAAACTTCACTTTTAATAACATTTGTATTTGTACCACCACTAATATCGATTGAATATTTGCTCCCATTATATTCTTTTGAAGTAATATTAACATTCCCCGATGTTTGATCTGCATAATTATCTGTAGCATAAGTTTTACTGATACTTATATTTTGAATAATATTTGAAGAAAATAATTTTAAATCTATATTTTTCTTTTCAACATTATCTGATGGGATTGGCAAACCGTTCATTGTTGTTGTTAAATATCGATCTCCTAAACCTCTAATATAAATGTCGCCAGATCCTTCATTTTTGGTGACACCTGATATTTTTGAGGTTGCTGCTGCAGCATTAGAAACACCAATTTTAGCTAATCTTTCAGCGCCAATACTTTCTTTAATTATTGTTGCTTTTTTTTGCTCAGTTAAAAGAGCACTTTCAGATTCTTTTTTGGTACTTCCTGAAATTCGAATTTCACTTAACGAAACACCTTCACTAGCGCTTAATGTTTTGTTTATTGTAATAGTTTCACCGTCTTTTACAATTACGTTAGGCACTTCAATAGTTTTGTAACCTATAAAACTAAAAACTAAGGTATAAGTTCCGTGTGTTACCTTTATGGAGTAAGTTCCTTCAAATTCGGTGGTGGTTCCTGTAGTAGTTCCTTTTATAAATACGTTGGCAAATGGCAAAGGTTCATTTCCTACTTCTTTATCAAAAACAGTTCCTTGAATGGTACCTCTTGTTTGACTAAAAGCTATTGAGTTAATTAATACAATTATTAATATAAAAAAATTCTTCATTTCTTAAATTATTTCTTGCCGCAAAGGAATCGAAATAGTTTAGGAAAAAAGTTTTTTACTAGTTATAAAATGTTGATAAAAACGTTAATTTAATGTTAGCAAATAACAAAATATAGTGAGAAATTCTAAGCTTAATTTAAGGAAGAAATATCAAAAGAAATATCTTCAGCAGCTAAATTTTGAATAGTTGTAGTTGTTTTATTTGAAGTAACTATTATATTTTTAACTTCAATAGTTTTGTAACCAATAAAGCTAAATACTAAAGTATAGTTTCCTGGTTTAATGTTAAAATCAAAAGAACCATCTAAATTGGTAGTAGTTGCTAAGTTATAGTTTTTAATGGTAACATCTGCCAGCAATAAAGGATTATTATAAGCTTCATTATCAAATACAACACCTTCAATTTTACCATTTGTATTAGTTTCAGTAAAGAATGACTCAACTTCAAAAGATTGACTATGAGCAAATACACATGATAATACAATTGTTAAAAACCAACAAACCTTCATAGAAACGACTATTTAAAAACTAGAACAAATAAACATTGTTAATGTTAACTAAAAGTTACGCAAGGTTTAATTTTGTATAATTTTAATGTTAAGTTTATTAAAATTATAACGACTATTTATATAATAAAGAATTAAGTATATTGCACAATATAATTAAAAACAATTATGAATTGGAGTCAATTATTGTCCCTAAAAAGATTTGGAGATACAGAAAAGAGATTACGAATTAATCAGGACGAAACAAGGTTAGGTTTTGAGGTAGATTATGATCGTATTATTTTTTCTGATTCATTTAGAAGCTTACAGGATAAAACACAAGTTGTTCCGCTTTCAAAAACAGATTTTGTACATACAAGATTAACACATAGTTTAGAAGTGAGTGTGGTTGCTCGTTCATTAGGTAGAATTGTTGGTGAACAAGTTTTAAGAAATCATACAAACCTAAGGCAAGAAGGCTTTAAAATAAATGATTTTGGAGCAATTGTTGCTACTGCTGCATTGGCACATGATATTGGGAATCCTCCTTTTGGGCATAACGGTGAAAAAGCTATAGGAGAATACTTTAAAAATGGTAAAGGGCAAATATACAAAGACAAACTTACACCTAAACAATGGCAAGATTTAATAGATTTTGAAGGAAATGCCAACGGTTTTAAAATTTTATCAGAAAATAAGGAAGGAGTTGAAGGAGGTTTACGTTTATCTTATGCAACATTAGGAGCTTTTATAAAATACCCAAAAGAATCGTTACCAAAGAAACCAACAAACCAAATAGCAGATAAGAAATTTGGAATATTTCAATCCGAAATCCCTTTTTTTACTGATGTTGCTAAAGAATTAGGGTTAATTTCAAGCGGGGAAAATGGGAATGTTGCATACAAAAGGCATCCGCTAGCGTATTTAGTTGAAGCAGCTGATGATATTTGCTATACGATTATAGATTTTGAAGACGGAATTAATTTAGGTTTAATTGAAGAAGAATTTGCCTTAGAATATTTAATAAAGTTGGTAAAAGACACCATTAATTCTAAAAAATACCATCAATTAAAATATAAAAAGGATCGTTTAAGTTATTTAAGAGCATTAGCAATTGGAAACTTAATAAATGAAGCGGTTGCTGTTTTTTTAGAAAATGAACAAGCAATTCTAAAAGGAGAGTATCCTTACTCATTATTAGAAAAATGCAAATATGAAGCCCAAATAAATGATATTATTAAAATAAGTGTTGAAAAAATTTACAAAAGTAGAGAAGTAGTTGAAAAAGAACTTGCAGGTTATACAGTAATTGCAAAGCTTTTAAATGTTTTTTTAACGGCAGTTCATAATAATTTCAATAATTGTTTAACAAATTATGATAAATTAATTTTACATTTGCTACCAGAGAATTTAGCTGAAAATAATAAGTCTCTATATGTGAGGACGTTAAATACGTGTAGATATGTTGCTAGTTTAACCGATGGTTTTGCGCTACAACTTTATAAAAAAATAAAAGCTGAACAATAATAATTTAAATTTACAATTGGTAATGAAAAAAAAACTCCTATTAATTTTAATGCTAATTTCAGTAGTTACTATTACTTATTTAAGCACAAATAGTACTGATGAAATAACAAGTGTTGGAATAGCCAAGTTAAGAAAACAACATGAAAACTTTTTAGCTAATAGCCCATTTAAAGAAACCTTAAAACTTTCAAAAAAAGAAAGAAAATCGTTAGGAATTCCTCCAAATAAATATTTTGAGAGACAATGGGAACTTACAATGGATCCTGCAACAGGAAAACCACAACCAGAAAGATTATTTGCTTTACAAGAGTCTTTAAAGTTGAAAGGTGTTGCAAATAAAAACCCAGGTTCTGCTATGGATAATAGCTGGGAAGAAAGAGGTCCAAATAATGTTGGAGGAAGAACAAGAGCTATCATGTTTGATCCAAACGATATCACAAATAAACGAGTTTTTGCAGGAGGTGTTAGCGGGGGTATATGGGTGAATAATGATATTACTAATGAAAATTCTACATGGTCTTTAGTTGATATACCTCAAAATTTAGCTATTAGTGTTATTACCTATGATCCAAATAACAAAAATATTTTTTATGCAGGAACTGGAGAGTCTTATGTTGGAGGTGATGTAAATGGAAATGGATTATGGCAATCTACAGATGGCGGTGTTAATTGGTCAAAAATATTTGGAGGAATAACAGGTGAAACAACATTTCAATCAAACTTAAAAGTTACTGTAAATTCACCAACTATAATTGCAGGTGATTATCAGGCAACTTCTGCAGCTTTTGGTCCAAGTATAACAACATTAACAGGGAATTTAGTTTTAGCAGATGATAGTACAGCATTACCTACTGAAGCGTGTAAACCCCTTACTAATAATTCAGAGATTAGCGGTAATATAGCTGTTATAGATAGAGGGAGTTGTACATTTGTATCTAAAGTACTAAATGCTCAAGATGCAGGAGCTATTGCAGTTTTAGTAATAAATAATGCTGCAGGTCCACCAATTTCTTTAGGTGGTACTGAAGATGGAACAATTACAATTCCTTCATTAATGATTTCAAAAGCTGATGGAGATTTAATAAAACAACAATTAACTACAGGAGTGAATATTTCTATTGAAATGACGGATTCACCTTTCTCAGGAAATTTTGTTACACCAGGGATTCAACATATTAATGATGTAAAAGTTAGAGATATTGGTGGAGGAATTAGTGAGGTTTATGTTGCAGTTGGAGAATCTTTTTATTCAAATTCAACACCTTCATCGTTATTAGGTGTTGAACAATACGGGCTTTATAAATCTTCAAACGATGGAGCAAGTTGGTCTGTAGTTAACTTACCACTTACTTCAGGAGGTAGTACTTATGTTCCAAATGATATAGAAATTGGATTTGATAATACTATTTGGGTATCAACTACTAAAAATGTAATTTATGGAGAAGGAGGAGGAACCATACTTTCTTCAACAGATGGCTCTACATTTACCGTTAAACATGCAATAACAGATGGAGACAGAACTCAAATAGCTGTCTCAAAATTAAATGCGGGTGTTGTTTATGTTTTAGCTGAGTTAAGTAGTGACGTAACTCCTGTATATATGGCAAAAACATCCGACTCATTTGGTGTTGTTGATGTAGTTTCACTTCCAAATGATGCCGATACGGGTATTCCCGAAGAAGATTTTACAAGAAGTCAAGCCTTTTATGATTTAATGATTGAAGTTGATCCAACTAATGATGATATTTTGTACGTTGGTGGAATTGACTTATTTAGATCTACCGATGGAGGTACGAGTTGGGGACAAATATCAAAATGGTCAAATAATAACAATTTAGGAGGTTTAAATATACCTTCAGTTCATGCAGATCAGCATGTAATGGTATTTAACCCAGCAGACGCTAATCAAGCAGTTTTCGGTAATGACGGAGGTGTTTATTTTGGAAATAGCTTATCAGATGCACTAACTACAATAACGGCTATTTCAGCAAGAAATAATAATTATAACACGCTTCAATTTTATAAAGGAGCAATAGGAGCAGATATTTCATCTGAAAAATTATTAGCAGGAGCTCAAGATAATGGTTCACAGTTCATTAATAATGCAGCGACAGGAGTGAATGGATCAATAGAAGTTTCAGGTGGAGATGGAGCTTATACGTTTATTGATAAAGACAATGACTTTTTAATATCGTCGTACGTTTATAATAATTATTATTATTTAAACTATGATACAGGTGATTATGTTTATGAAATAGCAGCGAATGATAATGATGGAGATTTTATTAATCCAGCAGCTTTAGATAGTGATAATAATATTTTATATGCTTCAGGATCAAGTAAAATTATTAGGTATAAATTAGGTTGGACTGCAGCTACAAGCACTTCTTTAACAAATTCGTTGTTAAATGCTTCTCCAACAGCTTTTAAACCATCTACATTTACAACTACAACCTTATTTGTTGGTACAGAGAATGGTAAACTTTTAAAATTAACAAATGCAAATTTAACGACTCCAACTTGGATTGATATTACTGGAGATTTGTTTTATGGGAGTATTTCATGTATTGAATTAGGAACTACTGAAAATGATATTATGGTTACTTTTCATAACTATGGTGTTACAAATGTTTTCTTTACAGAAGATGGAGGAACAACTTGGCAAAATAAAGAAGGAAATTTACCAGACCTACCAGTTAAAGCAATTTTAATGAATCCTCTTAATTCTAATCAAGTAATATTAGGAACTGATTTAGGGGTTTGGGGGACTTCTAATTTTAATGATACAAATCCTAATTGGGTTCAATCCCAAAATGGCATGAAAGATGTTCAAGTAACAAGTTTTGATTTAAGAACATCAGACAACACAGTTCTAGCTTCAACTTATGGAAGGGGATTATTTTCTGGTATTTTCACTTCTGAAGAAGATAATATAGATACAGATGGCGATGGCGTTTTAGATGCAGACGATTTATGTCCAAATACACCAACAGGTGAAGTTGTTGATGCTAATGGTTGTTCCAACGGACAATTAGATGATGATGGCGATGGTGTTCAAAACAGTTTAGATTTATGTTCAGGTACTCCAGCAGGAGAAGTGGTAAATTCAGATGGA
>NZ_JASFZF010000137.1:0-7388 GCF_046055765.1 Lutibacter sp.
CGTTTGCGGTTGCAAATCTAATATCTTTTTTATTCCCTACAACACTTATTTAATATTCTTTTTACACTTTCTTTTAACCTGATTTTACATCCCTGAATATCCGATATTTAACAATCAAAATAAAATGGTGAAGTAGATGAAACTGGTTATTAAATATAGTTTTTAATTCCAAAAAATTAAAATTTTAGTCAGGATTCTAGTGTTTTTTTGGTTTAACTTTTACTTTAGGTTTTGGAACGTCAATCCATTTTTTAGTTAATTCTAGATAATCAAAGTCTAATTTTGAAGGTTGTTCTTCTAAAACTCCATCAACAAAAGCACGTTGTAGAATGTCTTCAATTAAATAATCTTCTTTATTATTAATAGGGTCATACTCATCTTTTAATGATAGCTTGAACAAATTTGCTGTTGTATTGTACCAAAATGCTTTCCACCCACTTCGTAAATTTTTAATTAAATTAAATGAAGTATCCCCAGTTTGTCTATGTACTAACTTAATAAGTATTCTCCCTTCAGTTCTTGTTAACTTTTTTAGCTGACCGGTTAATTCTTCCTCTAAGTATTTTTGAATTCTCTTGGTGTATTGCTTCTTTCGTCTTTTAGATTTTATTTTCCCTAATCTTTCAGTTAAAACATTCAATCTATCGGCTGCTAATTTTGCATAAGGGTATGCTTTTAATGTTTTTTTTCGAAACCAATAATAATAGCGTCGATCATAACTTGTTTTAAATTTTAGTTTTTTTAATAGCAATACTTCATTCAACTCTATTAATAAGGTGTCTCCTTCAAAAATAATATAACGATCAGTTAAAAGCACTGAATCTTTATCCTTTTCTACTTGTGAAAAAAGACCTGTACTCATTATTAACATGAGTAGCACAACAACTATTTTAAATTTAAATTTCATTTTTTTACTAAAAAGAATTTCAAAAATACAACATTCATAAATCTATTTCAAATTAACTTTTAAAATTATTTCATGGAATCACGGATTACAAATTCGCGTCATCAAGAACAATTTTATTTTATAATTTAAATGACATATAAATAGTGCGGATTTGCAATTCGTGCCTTTAAAAAATAGTTAAAATAATAACCTCTAATTCATTACCTAATCGGCATAATTCCTTGCAGAACTAAAAACATAATCTTGAGGGTTAGTTACTCCCTGTCTTTTATAGGGTTGTTGTGAATATAATCTAATTTTTGCTTCATAAATGTATTGGAATTACATACCTCTGCATGATATGCATCTTGCCAAACTTTATAATTTTGTTTTCGCTTTAAATGTTCACACGCTTTTTGAAAATAATTAAGCATCCATTCTCTTCTGCTTTCATGATAATTAATAATGGTTTTAATTATTTTTTTGAAGAGTACTTTTTAAAATCACGCACAATATGTGACAATAAAAAACCTTCTTTAGCCTTGTATAATAGATGCACATGGCTTGACATTATACAGTAAGCATAAATTTCTAGTCCTTTATGTTGCTGACAATAACTTAAAGCTTTAGTAATAACACACTTTTGATCTAACCTTGTAAACACATCAACCCAACCAACAGTTATAATAGTTGTAAAATAACCCGTATCAGGCATTATGCCTTATATTTTGTAGACATCGCTTTTTTTATTGCAAAATATACAACTTATTGTGAATTGGAAAGTACTTTATGCACGGATTCAAATCCGCACTATCAAGTTTACAACTCTATTGCGTTAGTGATAAAAGTGGCATCCTTTTTATGTGTTTACATAAAAAGATAGAATGAATAGCACGACCTGTAAGGGAACGCCCAAATAATTATTTTTAGTATGGGAAAACTTCCTTATTTTTGATGAAAATTTATATTTAATTATGAGCAAAACAAAACCTATACTCAATAAAAAATCGATTACTTTTTTAGAAAAGTATTTAAACAATGCATCGCCTACTGGTTATGAACGTGAAGGACAGAAAATATGGATGGATTATTTGAAACCGTATGTGGATACATTTATAACAGATAGTTATGGTACTGCTGTAGGAGTAATCAATCCGGATGCTAAATTTAAAGTGGTTATTGAAGGTCATGCCGATGAAATTTCTTGGTATGTAAATTATATCACTCCTGAAGGTTTAATTTATGTAATTAGAAATGGAGGAAGTGATCATCAAATAGCACCTTCAAAAATTGTAAATATTCACACTAAGAAAGGTATTGTAAAAGGTGTTTTTGGCTGGCCGGCAATTCACACACGCCTAAGTGGCAAAGAAGAAGCTCCTAAACTAGATAACATATTTATTGATGTTGGATGTAAAAAGAAAGAAGAAGTTGAAAAACTAGGAATCCATGTTGGTTGCGTAATTACTTACCCTGATAAATTTTTCATTTTAAACAAAAACAACTTTGTTTGCAGAGCACTTGATAATAGAATGGGTGGTTTTATGATTGCTGAAGTTGCTCGTTTATTGAAAGAAAATAAGGTGAAATTACCTTTTGGCTTGTACATTACTAATTCTGTGCAAGAAGAAATTGGCTTGCGTGGTGCTGAAATGATTACCCAAACCATAAAACCAAATATTGCCATTGTCACAGATGTTTGCCATGATACTACAACACCTATGATTGACAAAAAGAAAGAAGGAGAAACAATTTCGGGTGATGGACCTGTAATTAGCTATGCTCCTGCTGTTCAAAATAATTTACGAGATTTAATTGTTGATACTGCAATTGCAAATAAAATTCCGTTTCAGCGTTTAGCTTCGTCAAGAGCAACAGGTACAGATACAGATGCTTTTGCATATAGTAATGGTGGAGTTCCTTCAGCATTAATTTCATTGGCGTTACGCTATATGCACACCACTGTTGAAATGGTACATAAAGATGATGTTGAAAATGTAATTAAATTAATTTATGAATCGCTACTAAAAATAAAAGAAGGTGACACTTTTAGCTATTTTGACTAAATGATTGTATTTAGAACTTTATTAGGAATTATTAGATTACTTCTTTTTGCCATAGTAACATCTACAATACTTACTGCTTTATTATTTACTAATTTATTTTATAAAAGTAAAAGTAAAAAAATTGAGCGTGGTATTATTTACAGACGAATTATTATTCGTGTATTGCATTATATATTAGGTTCAAAAATTACGGTATTTGGAAAAGAGCCTAAAATTTCTGGTTTAATTATTTCCAATCATAGAAGCTACTTCGATCCTCTTGTCATTTTAAGAAATGTATTAGCATATCCTATTGCGAAAAAAGAAGTTGAATCGTGGCCTTTAATTGGCTATGCCTGCAAGACTACTGGTGTTATTTTTGTTGAAAGAGATAATAAAGACAAAAGGGCTGAAACCAGAAATAAAGTGAATTTAGTTTTAGAAAACGGTTTTTCAATATTAAATACTCCTGAAGGAACTACTCATATAGAGGCAACAACTATTAAATTTAAACCTGGATCTTTTGTTTTAGCAGTAAAATTAGGTGTCCCAATTATCCCAATTGCCATAGATTATAAAAATATAAATGATGCTTGGATTGGTGACGATACCTTTCTACCTCATTTTTTACGATGCTTTGGTAAATGGCGTACTGAAATTAAGGTAAGTTATTTAGAACCTATTTTTTCTGATAATGTTGATGAGTTAATTTCTTTATCTAAACAAAAAATTGATGAAGAGCTTCTTAGATTTAGAAAAGAATGGAATACTAAATAGCAAATTACTCTAAAATAAAAAACCTACAATTATGTAGGTTTTTTATTTATGTTACAAACTTCCTTTAATTATGGATTCTACAACATCAGGGTTTAACAACGTTGAAATATCTCCTAAATTACCTGTATCATTACAAGCTATTTTACGTAAAATTCTTCGCATAATTTTCCCTGAACGTGTTTTAGGCAATCCCGTAACAAACTGAATTTTATCTAATTTGGCAATTGGACCAATATGCTCTGTAATTATTTGATTAATTTCTTTTCGTAAATTTTCATGTATTCTAGATTCACCAGTTTCTTTAATTATCACAAATCCATACAATGCACTTCCTTTAATATTATGTGGAAAACCTACAATAGCAGATTCTGCAACTGCTTGATGTTCATTTATAGCATCTTCAATAGGCGCTGTTCCTAAATTATGCCCAGAAACAATAATTACATCATCTACCCTACCAGTAATTCTGTAATAACCAACTTCATCACGCAACGCTCCATCACCTGTAAAATAATTATTTTTATAGGCTGAGAAATATGTTTCTCTATAACGCTCATGATTTCCCCAAATAGTTCTTGCCATTGCTGGCCAAGGAAACTTCACACATAAACGTCCATCAATCTGATTCCCTTTTATTTCTTCACCTTTTTCATCCATTAAAGCTAGTTGAACACCCGGTAATGGTAAAGTTGCATAGGTTGGTTTTGTTGGTGTTGCATACGGAATTGGTGAAATCATCATTCCACCAGTTTCTGTTTGCCACCAAGTATCTACAATTGGGCTTTTCTTTTTTCCTACATTATCATTATACCAATGCCAGGCTTCTTCATTAATAGGCTCACCTACAGAGCCTAATACTTTCAGAGATGATAAGTCATATTTTTCAACAAACTCTAATTTTTCTTTTGCCAAAGCTCTAATTGCAGTTGGCGCCGTATAAAACTGTGTGATTTTATGTTTTTCTACTATCTCCCAAAAACGTCCGTAATCTGGAAAATTTGGAACTCCTTCAAACATAACAGTTGTTGCTCCATTCGCTAACGGACCGTAAACAATATAACTATGACCCGTAATCCAACCAATATCTGCCGTACACCAATACACATCATTTTCTCTATAGTTAAAAACATTTTTAAAAGTATAGGCTGTGTAAATCATATATCCTGCAGTTGTATGAACCATTCCTTTTGGTTTCCCTGTTGAACCTGAAGTATATAATATGAATAAAGGATCTTCAGCATCCATAATCTCTGGTTCACATTCATTGGATGCATCATCAAGTAGTGGTTGAAGCCATTTATCTCTTCCTTTTTTTATATTAATTTCTGAATTGATTCTTTTTACAACCAAAACAGTTGTTACACAAGAACAATTTTCAAGAGCTTCATCTACAATACTTTTTAAATCGATGGTTTTACTTCCTCTAAAAGAGCCATCAGAAGTGATTACCATTTTACAATCTGAATCGTTAATTCTTGTTGATAAAGCAGTAGCTGAAAAACCTGCAAAAACTACTGAATGAATTGCTCCAATACGCGCGCAAGCTAAAACAGCAACTGATAATTCTGGAATCATAGGCAAATAAATACAAACTCTTTCACCTTTTTTAATACCTTGATCTTTCAATACATTTGCAAATTTATTTACTCGCTCAGATAATTGCTGATATGTAATATGTTGCGCTTCTTCTTTAGGATCATTAGGTTCAAATAAAATAGCAGTTTTATCTCCACGAATTCTTAAATGCCTATCTATACAGTTTTCAGTAATATTTAATTTGGCTCCTTCAAACCATTTTACCTCTGGTTTTGTGAAATCCCAACTTAATACTTTATCCCATCTTTTACGCCAAACAAAATGTTCTTCAGCAATTTCTTCCCAAAATACTTCTGGATATCTAATTGATTTTCTATAAACTTGATAGTACTCTTCTAAATGTTTTATGTGGTAATTACTCATTTTTTAACTCTAATCTATTTGTATTATTATTTGTTAAGTGCTGTATTTTCTTCTTCGGTTAATATTCTAGAATGAATGATAAATCGAATTCCAAGTGGTATTTCGAGTGAAAAACTAGATCCTCTACCTTTCGTAATATCAACTGTTAAGTGTGTGTGTTTCCAATATTCAAATTGATCTTGATTCATATAGTAATTTACACCTGATAACTGCCCAAGTAAAATGTCACTATCATCTAAATACATATCTTCTTTTTCGAAAATCATTGGTGCTGAACCATCACAACAACCTCCACTTTGATGAAATATTAGTTCTCCGTAGTTTTCTTTTAACTGTTCTACAATTTTAACAGCTTCATCTGTAATTGCTATTCTTTCATAACCCATTCAATTAAATTTTAAAAAAGCTGACTACATATAAATTATGCAGCCAGCTTTATTTATTTTATTTCCTAAAAGAAACCTAATTTATTTTTATCGTAAGATATTAACATATTTTTAGTTTGACGATAATAATTCATCATCATTAAATGATTTTCTCTACCAAATCCAGATTTTTTATAACCTCCAAATGGTGCATGAGCCGGATAGGCATGATAACAATTCACCCAAACTCTACCTGCTTTAATTGCTCTTGGAATTTGATATAATTGATGCGCATCTCTAGTCCAAACACCTGCTCCTAAACCATAAAGTGTATCGTTTGCAATTTCAATTGCATCTGCCTCATCTTTAAATTTAGTAACTGCTACTACGGGTCCAAAAATTTCTTCTTGGAAAACACGCATTTTATTGTGTCCTTCTAAAATTGTTGGTTGAATATAAAAACCGTTTGATAAATCGCCCTCTAACTTACAAGCTTCTCCTCCTGTAAGAACTTTCGCTCCTTCTTCTTTTCCTATCTTTATATAAGAAAGAATTTTTTCATATTGATCGTTTGAAGCTTGTGCTCCCATCATACAATTTGTATCGTAAGGATTTGTTTGGTTAATAGCTTTGGTTCTTGCAACTACTCTTTCCATAAACGCATCATAAATGTCTTCTTGAACTAAAATTCTTGACGGACACGTACAAACTTCACCTTGATTAAATGCAAATAATACTGCTCCTTCAATTGCTTTATCTAAAAATGCATCGTCTTCATCCATAACACTATTAAAGAAAATATTTGGAGATTTACCTCCTAATTCCATAGTTACAGGATTTAAATTTTTTGAAGCATATTGCATAATTAACTGTCCGGTAGTAGTTTCTCCTGTAAACGCTACCTTATCAACTCCAGAATGAGATGCAAGTGGTTTCCCTGCTTCAGGACCAAAACCATGTATAATATTTAAAACTCCTGGAGGAAATACTTCTGCAATTTTTTCCATTAATAAGGTTGCTGTTGAAGGGGTTTGTTCCGCTGGTTTTAAAATAACACAATTTCCTGCTGCTAAAGCTGGTGGTATTTTCCACGAAAGCATCAATAACGGAAAATTCCATGGAATAATTTGAGCAATTACACCTAATGGTTCTTTAATATTCATTGATAATGTATTGGCATCTAATTCTGTAGCTGAACCTTCTTCTGCTCTTATTACCGCAGCAAAATAACGCCAATGGTCAATAGCCAATGGAATGTCTGCATTTAATGTTTCTCTAATAGCTTTTCCATTATCACAGGTTTCAACCAAAGCAAATTCTTCCAAATTAGCTTCAATTATATCAGCTACTTTATTT
>NZ_JASFZF010000138.1:0-4240 GCF_046055765.1 Lutibacter sp.
TGTAAATTATGTATTACCCTCTCAACATGAAGAAAACACAGTATATGCATGTTTTGATGGTAGAAAAAACAGTAGTGATTTTACTCCTTATTTAATAAAAAGTACTGATAATGGTAAAACGTGGACTTCAATTGCTTCAAATTTACCTAAAGGAACAGTTTATGTAATTCAAGAAGATTTTAAAAATCCTAATATTTTATTTATTGGAACAGAATGGGGTGTTTGGACAACTATTAACGGCGGAAAAAAATGGGTGCAACTTAAAAATGGAATTCCTCCAATTCAAGTGAAAGATTTAACAATTCAAGAGCGTGAAAACGATTTGGTTGTAGCAACATTTGGGCGTGGATATTATGTGTTAGATAATTACTCAGCATTACGTGAAATAAGTGAAGAAATAAATAATAAAGAAGCGCATGTTTTTGAAATTAATGATGCATTGTTATATTTTCCTTCAAGTAATTTAAATTATCAAGGTGATGTTCATTTTAGAACACCAAATCCTAAACCATCAGCTAAATTTGAATACTATATTAAAAATGGGTACGAAACTTTAAAACAAAAAAGAAAAACGATTCAAAAAGCTGCTAAAAAATCGGGAAAATTTAGGTATCCAACCGAAGAAGAATTATTAGCAGAAAGCGAAGAGTCTAAACCAACATTAGTGTTTACAATTTATGATGCTTCGGGCAATATTATGAGAAAATTAACAACGCCTCTTAAAAGTGGGTACAACAGTATTAGTTGGAATTTATCGTATTTAACTAATCGTGGAGCAAAAGTTTCTCCAGGAGATTATAAATTAGCAATTGATAAAAATATTGATGGAAAATTCACAAGAATTATTGAAGGAAAGTCGTTCAATGTAATTTCTATTCCAAATGCACTTGGAACACCAAATTATGAGAGTAATTTTAATTTTAAGAAGAATGTTATTGGGTTAAACAGAAAAGTAATTTCAGCAAGAGGTAAAATTAAAGATATGAATACTCGTATTGAAAACATGAAAAAGATACTAGCAAATACTCCAGTTGAAGCAACTATTTTAGTAGATGAAATGGATGCTTTACAACAAGAAATAGATAAGGTTGCAAAAGTAATTATAGGTGGATTTGGAGCTAAAAATACGGTTTTAAGTAGAATTCAATTTGCATTATACACAACATCTTCTGCACAAGTAAACATCACAGGAGCTCAAAAAGAGCAGTATAAACTAGCTAAAGCAGCCTTTAAAAATAAGGAAACAACTTTGAATAATTTATTTAATGTAAAACTTCCAGCGTTAGAGAAAGAATTTGAAGATGCTGGTGGAATACTATTTAATAATCCACCGACTCGAAGACATTATGAAGACTAATTAAAATAAAAAGGCAACCAATTGGTTGCCTTTTTATTTTTGAAGAGATTTTAAATATAAATTTTCCACTTTTGTTCTTGCCCAAGGAGTTTTTCGTAAAAATTTAAGACAAGATTTTATGGTAGGATTACTTTTAAAACAATTTATTTTAATTGTTAAACTTAATTCTTCCCAACCATAAGTTGAAATTAAGTATTGTAAAATTTCAGCTAATTTAACTCCGTGAAGAGGATTATTAGGTTGTTCTTTATCTGTATTCTTTGAAATCATATAGAGGGCTAAAGTAAGATAATATTTAGAACTTAAATTTTAAAAAACTAGAAATTATTTTTCAGTACCTTTATCAAATATGATAAAAGACTTAAAATTAGCAGTACTTATTGATGGTGATAACATTCCTTCAAAATACATTAAAGAAATGATGGAGGAAATTACAAAATATGGCACACCAACCATAAAGCGTATTTATGGAGATTGGACCAAACCGCAATTATCAAAATGGAAAACCATTTTACTAGAAAATGCCATAACACCTATTCAGCAATACGGGTATACTGTTGGTAAAAACGCTACAGATTCAGCCATGATTATTGATGCGATGGATATTTTATATTCAGAAAAAGTAAATGGTTTTTGCTTGGTTTCATCAGATAGTGATTTTACAAAGTTAGCAACAAGGCTTAGAGAAGCAGGCTTAGTTGTGTATGGAATTGGTGAAAAGAAAACTCCAAATCCGTTTATTGTAGCCTGTGACAAATTTATTTATTTAGAAATTTTAGAAACTGAAGATGACACTTCAACTGGAAAAGAAAAACTTAAAAAACCTAATATTGATAAAATTACACCAAAAGTGATTAAATTTTTAAGAAACTCAGTTAATGATGCAGCAGATGATGACGGTTGGGCTTTTATGGGGGATGTGGGTTCACTTATTTTGAAAAAACAACCCAATTTTGATGCTCGTAATTTCGGATTTCAAAAGTTAACTCCATTATTCAAATCATTAAATCAATTTGAAATTACTCAAAAAGAAAAAACAAGCGGTCGTTTTAAATTAATATATGTTCGAAATAAGTAAATAACACTTTAAATTTAGTGCTATATTTTTTCACCAACAACTTATCTAACTTTCAATGAACGATTACGGCTTTTTATCAATACTTCCCCCCATTATAGCAATTATTTTTGCATTAAGAACAAAACAAGTTTACATCGCTTTATTTTTTGGAATTTGGTTTTCTTGGATAATTATGAGTGATTGGAATTTATTAACAGGAAGTTTAGCCGCAATCGAAGGAATGGTAAATGTTTTTAAATCTGAAGGGAATACTAGGACTATTATGTTTAGTGCTTTAGTTGGGGCATTATTACTTTTTATTCAATATTCAAGAGGTGTTGAAGGTTTTGTAAATAAATTAAATATATTAATTTCTTACTTTGAAAAAAAGAAAACAGGATATAGTAGAGTTATTGTTCAGTTATTAGCAATGTTTACAGGAATTATTTTATTTGTTGAAACTAGTATTAGCTCACTTACAGTAGGAACTTTGTACCGACCAATTTTTGATAAATTAAAAATACCAAGAGAAAAATTAGCTTATATTGCCGATTCTAGTTCTGCACCAACTTCAATTCTTATTCCATTTAATGCTTGGGGAGCATTTATTATGGGTTTATTAGTTACTCAAGGCATTGAGCACCCTTTTGCTACATTAATAACATCTATTAAATATAACTTTTATCCAATTGTAACGCTACTAATTTTAACATTTGTAATCATTTTTAAAAAAGATATTGGCTCAATGGCGAAAGCCGAAAAACGAACAAAAGAAACAGGTAAGTTAATGAATGAAGGAGCTAAACCTATGCTTTCTGATACTGTTACATCATATCCACCCAAAGAAGGAATTAAAGCAAAAGCCTATAATATGGTAATTCCTTTAGTTACAATGGTACTTATGATGCCTATTAATTTAGCTTACACAGGTTGGAGTAATGTTGAAAAATATCATTCTTTTTGGAATCATTTTTCTCAAGCAATAGGGAAAGGGTCTGGATCTTCGTCTGTTTTATATGCTGTACTTACTGCTATTTTGGTTGCTATGATTTTATACCGATCACAAGGAATAATGAAAACGAAAGAAATGGTAGATTTAACACTAAAAGGAATTAGTGAATTAATGCCTTTAGCATTATTAATGATGCTTGCATTTGCGATAGGTGAAGCTTGTAATCAATTAGGTACGGGACAGTACATTGCGAATGTTTCTAAAGATTGGATTTCTCCAGAATTTTTACCAGCTATTGTTTTTGTTATAAGTTCTTTTATTGCTTTTTCAACAGGGACTTCTTGGGGTACGTTTGCAATTATGTTAGCAATTTCTTTACCAATGGCAACTATTCAAGGAGCAGATACAACATTAGTAATTGCAGCAACATTGGGTGGAGGTGTTTTTGGAGACCATTGTTCTCCTATTTCAGATACTTCGATAATATCTTCAATGGCATCAGCAAGTGACCATATAGATCATGTAAAAACCCAATTACCTTATGCATTAATAGGCGGTTTAATAACTATAATACTATATGTTATTATGGGATTTTTGATTTAGAGAATTAACGTCGTTTTTTAGAATAAGGTCTCCATTTTCTTTTCTTATTGGTGTTTTCACCTTCTTTAGGTTGGTTTTCTGAACGACGTTTTAATTTTTTCTTTTGATTTTTTGAAGGTCCTTTTGGAATAGGAGCATCTTCAATTCCATCACCAATAAAAGGATGTTCAGAAATCACAGGAATTTCCTGATTGATTAACTTCTGGATATCTTTTAAGTAGGCTTTTTCTTCAGCATTACAAAAAGATAAGGCAATTCCACTTGCTTTTGC
>NZ_JASFZF010000139.1:0-10194 GCF_046055765.1 Lutibacter sp.
GCAATAAAATCGGCTGGATAGAATTTCTTCTCGTCAATTAAATCTTTATTTTCAAACGGATAATGCCATTGTGCATAAGGCATTGAGCCAGAATCAAACCAAACATCTATTAAATCTGATTCACGTTTCATTGGCTGTCCTTTTGAAGAAACCAACGTTACTGCATCCACTATATTTTTATGTAAATCAATTTTATCATAATTCTCATCACTCATATTCCCAACTTCAAAATCGGCAAAAATATCAGCTTCTAAGAAACCTGCTTCAACAGATTTTTTCATTTCAGCTTTCAATTCTTCAACAGAACCAATCATAATTTCTTCTGTACCATCTTCTGTTCTCCAAATTGGTAATGGAATTCCCCAATAACGCGAACGAGATAAATTCCAATCATTTGCGTTTTTTAACCAGTTTCCAAAACGCCCTTCACCAGTTGACTTTGGTTTCCAATTGATTGAATTGTTTAATTCAAACATTCTATCACGCTTATCTGTAACTTTAATAAACCAAGAATCCAATGGATAATACAAAACTGGTTTATCTGTTCTCCAACAATGCGGATAACTATGGCGGTACTTTTCTACATGAAAAGCTTTATTTTCTTCTTTTAATTGAATTGCAATTTCAACATCTAGCGAACGCTCTGGAGCTTCACCTTCATTGTAATATTCATTTTTTACATATTTACCTGCATATTCACCCATATTTTTAGTAAATCGTCCTTGTAAATCTACTAATGGCACTGGATTTCCATTATCATCCAACACCAACATTGGTGGTACTTCGGGTGTCGCTTGTTTTGCAACCATCGCATCATCTGCTCCAAAAGTTGGAGCTGTATGTACAATTCCTGTACCATCTTCAGTAGTTACAAAATCACCAGCAATAACTCTAAATGCATTTTCAGGATTTTGATATGGAAGCGCAAATTGCATTAATTGTTCATATTTAGCTTCTAAAATATCAACTCCTTTAAATTCTTTGACAACTATAAATGGAATTTTTTTGTCATTTTCTTTATAGTCTGAAAGTTGAGCTTCATTTTCAATAACAAAGAATTTTTTAGAGAATTGTTTTGCTACTAAATTCTTAGCTAGTATTACATTTATTGGTTGAAATGTGTATTGATTGAACGATTTTACCAACACATATTCTATTTTCTTACCAACTGTTAAAGCTGTATTTGAAGGTAATGTCCAAGGTGTTGTTGTCCAAGCTAAAAAGTGAATATCACCGTCTATTTCTTGTAGAAAATCTGGCAACGAATTTTTTATAGCTTTAAATTGTGCTACAGCAGAAGTATCAGTAACATCTTGATAGGTTCCCGGCTGATTTAATTCGTGAGAGCTTAATCCTGTACCTGCTTTTGGTGAATATGGCTGAATAGTATAACCTTTATAAATCAATCCTTTTTTATACAATTGGGCTAACAACCACCAAACTGTTTCCATGTATTTTGGTTTGTAAGTTACATAAGGGTCGTTCATATCAACCCAATGCCCCATTTTAAGTGTTAATTCTTCCCACACATCTGTATAACGCATCACTGCAGTTCTACAAGCATCATTATATTCTTCAACGGTAATTTTTTTACCTATATCTTCTTTGGTAATTCCTAATTCTTTTTCAACACCTAATTCAATTGGTAATCCGTGTGTATCCCAACCTGCTTTACGTTTCACTTGAAAACCTTGCAATGTTTTATAACGGCAAAAAATATCTTTTATGGCACGTGCCATTACATGATGAATTCCTGGCAAACCATTTGCTGAAGGTGGTCCTTCAAAAAATACGAATGGTTTATTTTCATCTCTTGTAGTTATACTTTTTTCGAAAATATGCTCTGCTTCCCAAATTGCTAAAGTTTCTTCTGCTACTTTAGTGAGGTTCAATCCTTTATATTCTCTAAATTTTTTACTCATTTTAAACCTTTAAATCAATTAGTTTGCGAAATTACGTATTTTCTTCAAAATATCATTTCATAAATCGCAAAATATTTGCTAGCTAAACTCCTGAAATAAATAGTTTTAATATAAGTTTATATCTAATTTTATAAATCCTATCTGGTTCTCATAAAAAAAGACGTTTCATAAAGTGAAACGTCTCTCTTAATTAAGGGGTAAAGTATCTTGCCATAGATGGCATAGACACAACTTTTGATTTAAGTCGTAAAAATCAACAAATGCTTACAATCCTCTTTCTTTCTGTATTTGTTCGTACGCTTTTTGAACTTGTTTAAATTTTTCTTCGGCGCCTTTTACATGTTCTTCACCCAGATGTTGTAATTTATCTGGATGGTATTTTTTCACCATTTTTCTATATGCTTTTTTAACTTCATCAATTGTAGCTGATTTTTTAATTTCGAGAATTCTGTAAGAACTATCAGAACTATCATAAAACATAGCTTTTATAGATTCAAAATCGTATTGATTTATGTAGAAATAACCCGCAATTATTTTTATTGAATTTACTTCTGCTTCATTAACTACACCATCAGCTTTTGCAATTCCAAATAGAAAATGAATTAATTGCAAACGAGACGAGTGGGTTAAATTTTTACGGATTTGTTCCGATATTTGTCGTGTAGAAACTTTATTGCTTTTTATAAAACTCTTAAATAGTTTAAACGCATTATTAGCCCTTTCTTCACCGTACATATTTTTAAAGTGGTTTCTAACATACGATAATTCTCGTTGGTCAATTTTCCCATCAGCTTTTATCACTACAGATGACAATAACAATAAACTAATTTCAAAGTCACCCGATTGTTTTGTTCTACTCGTTTCTCCGTAAGCTTTAGCTCTTTCAATATCTGTTTTCGAAAATCCACCAAGAACACTTCCTAGTGCAAAACCTAAAATACTTCCAATTGGTCCTCCAAGTGTAAAACCCAATCCGGCTCCTAACCATTTAATAAAATTTCCCATAATTACTTTTAAGTTTTCAAAGATACAAGTAATTGTTAGTATAGTTTAAGTTGATGTTTGTTACAGTTGTTAAAAAAATTATAAACTTTTAGTATTTAATCTGTTATATTTGCACCTCAAATTAAGTTAAACTAAAAAATCAAAAATATGTATCCACCAGAATTAGTAAAACCAATGCAAGACGAATTAGAAAATGCAGGTTTTACATCATTACATTCGGCTCAAGAAGTTGAAGAAACATTAAAAAAAGGAGGCACAACTTTAGTAGTTGTAAATTCAGTTTGTGGGTGTGCCGCAGGTACAGCTCGTCCAGGTGCTGTAAATTCTTTACAACACGATAAGATACCAACAAATTTAACAACAGTTTTTGCTGGCGTAGATGCTGAAGCAACAGCCAAAGCACGTGAAAATATGATTCCATTTCCACCTTCATCACCAGCTATTGCCTTATTTAAAGATGGTGTATTAGTTCACATGTTAGAACGTCATCATATTGAAGGAAGATCTGCGGAAGTTATTGCAGCTAACTTATCCGGAGCCTACGAAGAATACTGTTAATTATTTTTTAAAACAATGAAATTTCTACCAAAACATCTAATAAAAACGATTGCTTTATTAGCAATCGTTTTTAGTTGTTCCAATAATTCTGGTTCCTCTCAGGAAGAAGATTTAGCAGAATTAACTCTTTTAAATAATGATATTGAACAACTAGTTTCCACAGGAACTTGTACTGGAAACTCAAATTGTGAATACATAGCGTATGGAAGCAAAGCCTGCGGTGGGCCAACAAGCTATTTAGTTTATAGCACTTCCATAGATGTTGAATTGTTAAAAGAAAAAGTAGCTGAATATAACGAAAAAGAAGATTTATATAATAATACATGGAGCGTTTTTTCTGATTGTTCTGTAGTTTTACCTCCAACTAGTGTTGAATGTATTAATGGAAAGTGCACAGCTATTTACTAATATTGCAACTATTTATTGACGAAGTTACGTCAACCTGAACTTGATTCAGGTTCTCATAATAGCTCGCATTCAAAATGGTGAGATTCTGAAATAAATTTAGAATGACACCCTTACTATTTTCTTAAATTTCTCTACTTTTAAAAAATGAATAAACAACTCATAATTTCTAATACTGAAACTTTTGTAAAATCAACTTTAGAAAATGCTGAAGGCGGTCATGACTGGTTTCATATTTTACGCGTTTGGAACAATGCAAAGTTAATTGCAAAAGATGAAAATGTTGATGAATTTATTGTAGAATTAGGCGCTTTATTACATGATATTGCCGATTCTAAATTTCACAATGGTGATGAAACAGTTGGGCCAAAAACAGCACGTGAATTTTTAGAAAGTCAATTAGTTGAGGAATCTGTAATAATTCATATAATACAAATTATTAATAATATTTCATACAAAGGTGGTAATTTTGTGCAAAAATTTAAATCACCTGAACTTGATGTTGTGCAAGATGCGGATAGATTAGATGCCATTGGCGCAGTTGGTATAGCACGTTGTTTTAACTATGGTGGCTTTAAAAACAGACAATTATACAATCCATCTGTCCCTCCAAATCTAAGGATGACAAAAGAGGAATATAAAAAATCATCAGCTCCAACTATCAATCATTTTTATGAAAAATTATTATTGCTAAAAGATAAAATGAATACAATTACAGGTAAAAAAATTGCCGAAGAACGTCACCAGTATATGGAAACTTTTCTTCAGCAGTTCTATAATGAATGGGATGGGCTAAAATAATTCAGGTTACATTCTTGGTTAATCAACTTTTTTAATTAACAATTCTGTAAGCGGATTTAAAGTTATCATTTTGTTGTGACAAATTTGCTAGGATTTTCAGGCTTAGAAATCAGGTTAAATATACAGAATGATAATCGGATATTTACCAAACCCAGCAATGAATTATACGCATTGTTAACAACTGGAGTTTTTATAATTCTTGATTATCATTATAATTTCATTTTTTTCTTTGAAATAGTTTGTTCTGGTAATTATATTAATTGATGAAACTTTATCAATTTGGAAATTACATTTTTTTAATATCGCTCTCATTATCCCATTTATTTCTGATTTATTTCCTTTAAATCGGTATTGTAGTCTTTCTAATATTATATCATATTCGGAGTATAATGCTAAAAAGTAAAGAAAAGGAATAAATAATAGAGTTAAGATTATTGGAAATAAAAAAAATTTTAATGAACCAAAGCTCATAATACTTGAATAGTCGTTTTTAAATCTGTAAAGTGTGTAAAATATCATAATTAGTCCGAAAAAACTCAAAATTCCATTTGTGATTTTTTTTAATAATTTTTCTGATTTAATCTCATTATTAATACTCAAATATGTATCTAAAATTACTATAAATGATATTATTGGAATAATAATTAATTCCGTTATTAAATTAAAAGTAAAAAAGTTTGATAGAAATTCAAAAATGACTATAAATTTGAAATTATCAATTATTGTTTTTTTGAAAAATTTTCGTGAATCTGGTTGTTTATAAAGATTAAGAATAGTTATAAAAGCAACTCCGAAGTACCAAATAATTGAATCTTTAATAAACGTAAAATCCCAATATTCTATTAGAGATAACACTAAAATAAGTGACTCAATATAGATTACAGAAAGAAGAATAATAGTTAGAATTTTATCTATAAAAAATGCTTCCAAAACTTTTCCAAAGTTTAGAGCATTCCGTTTTTTACGAAAAACGTAAATTAATAATATTCCTATCCAGAATATTATTGCAAGTTCTCTATTATTAAATATCTCTTTCAATTTAGTTAGTAAATTAGCAATTTTTTATGTGCATTGTTCCCAGCATTTTTTTCTCTGAAATATCAAATATTTGTCAATTAAAATGTAATGACTTTATCGCAATCAACTGTCCATTGAGTAAATTCTTTCATATTACTAAGTTTTACGCCTTTAATAAATTCTAACGTATCAATTCCTCGTGCCTCAGAACATCCACCGCAACTTTTCACTTCACCACCATTTCTGATAACTAATTTTAGCATTCTTTCAATATTATAGTATCCATTTGGTGTTTTTTGATTCGGAAGTCCACAAGTTACAGCATCTGCAAGTAAAAATATTTTAATTTCTATACCTTTATGTTCTTTCTGTAATGTCATTGCCATTCTTAAAGCGTTATATGCTTTTTCTGTTCCGTAAGGGGCATCATTAATAATGATTAATATTTTTTGCATAATTTCAGGTTGTTATTTATTTGTTGTTAGTGAATTCATCAACTCTTTTAATGTTTTAAAAAGGCTTGTTGCATTATTATAAAGTTCATTATTTGACTTAACAGCTTCAAGCATTAACTCCATATTCATAGTCGAAATTGTTGTTTTTCCATAATCTTCATAAATAGACAGTTTGCAAGGCATAAAAATTGAAAAATTTGGATTATCTGCTAACATTAATGCTGCTGTTTTTGCTTGACAAATTTCGTAGATGTAAACTTTTCTTTTTATTGGGAAACCTTTACTCTCTACAATTTCATGATAGTTGTAAGTTTTAAGTAGTGCAAAATTATATTCTTCACATTTTATTGGAACTTGCTTTGCAATTTTATCAATTTCTTGATTGGTTTCTACTTTTAAAGTAAACATATCAATCATTTTTTTTGGAGGCATAAAAGCCTTCATTAATTTATTCATCATTTTAAATTATATTTATTAATTAAGATTTTGATAATATTTTCAACTTCTAGATTATCAACAACATAACAAGTTTTTGCTCCAAATTTTTTCGGATAAACAATCCCGTTATATTTTAATATACCTAAATGTTGAGAGGTTGTTGATTGTGAAATTCCAAGAGCATTAGTTACATCAGTTACACAACATTCATCATTTAGTAACAACCCTACCATTTTAAGACGTATTGGGTTAGACAAAGCTTTTAAAATTTGACTTTCCTTATCAAAATCAATCTGATTTATTTCTTTTATTGTCAGCATTCTTATAAATTTTTACAAAAATGCATCATAATATTATAATATCCTAATATAATAATATTAGAATTAAATAAGTTATTTAATTTTTAGCCAACCAAAAATTCCTCCACAAAGCCAAAATGCATTATACTTGTTTAATTGCAATATTTCAGATGCTTTAATTGACCTTCCACCACCTTTTCCGCAAGCGGTTATATAAAGTTTGTCTGTGGGAAGTTCCTTAATTCTGCTTTCAAGTTCACTGACTGGAATATGAATAGAATTAACGATATACCCAGTTTCTCGTTCTTCTTTAGTTCTTACATCAATAATTATATAATTTTTCTTTTTTTGAATATCTTGTTTTGAAATGCAATTTGTATTAGTTTCCATTCTTGCTTTGATAATAATTGCAGATATTAATGTAAGTACTCCTATAAACACAATTGAACTATTTATGTTATAGGCATCTGCTATTAAGCCTGTTAATATTGCTCCAATTGCATAACCTAAATCTCTCCATAATCTAAAAATCCCAATACTTTTTGCTCTATCAATTGGATTTGTGTTTTCAGCAATAGACGCTAAAAAAGTAGGGTAAACCATTGCTGTTCCCCAACCTAAAATTGAAGATAGAATAATATACTGATGTATACTATTAGCAAAAACAAATAATAAAAGCGTAATGGCTTGTAGGAGCATTCCCCAAAACAACATCTCTTTTTTAGGGTACTTGTCAGCCATTTTTCCTGTAAATAATTGACCAATTCCCCATACAGCAGGATATATGGCTGTAATTATCCCTATTTGCTCTATTGTAAAATTTTTACTTGCTAATAATAGTGGAAAAATACCCCAAACCATTCCATCATTTAGGTTATTAATTAGTCCTGCTTGCGAAATAGAACCTAAATTTTTATTTTTCCAAGTTGTATCTAAAAAAATATTATTTAACAAAGGAACAGTATTCGATTTCGATTCTTTTGCTACGTAATGCCTAGTATCTTTGATAAAAAATATGCTAAAAATTAAACCTAATAAAACTAGGACAATTCCAATATAGAAAGGGTAAGGTCTTAAACCATATACACTAGCAATCCAACCTGTTAAAAAGGCTACAATTGCTACGGACAAATAACCTGCAAATTCATTTAGTCCCATTGCAAAACCACGTTGCTTATCTCCAACTAAATCAATTTTCATTACAACTGTACTGCTCCAAGCTAAACCTTGATTGATTCCTAATAGAATATTAGCAACAATTATCCAGTTCCAGTTTGGGGCAAACATTAATATAAAAGGAATTGGTATTCCAATTATCCAACCTAGAATTAGCAGTTTTTTTCTACCATATTTATTTGCTAATGCACCTGCAAAATAATTAGTTAATGCTTTGGTAATACCAAAAACAATAATGAATGAAAGAATAGCAGTTTTCACAACTAATCCAAATTCTTTCTCGGCTATTTCAGGAAGAATGGAACGTTCTAAACCTACCATACCACCAACAAAAGCATTTACAATAACCAATAATGTAAATTGTTTCCAATTTTCTTTCAATCCTAACTTTGTATTATCCATATTCTTTGTTTTTACAAAAGTCAGAAAGAATAAAAAGAAAATACTTTACAAATGTTAAATAATTACTTTTTTGCTCTGATTCTACTTAGACTCACTTGTGTGATTCCTAAATAAGAAGCTATTAGTTTTAAAGGGACTCTTTGAATTGTTTGTTTAGATTGATTTAATAAATTATGATAACGCTCTTCTGCTGTATGAAATTGAATACTTTCAACTCTGTTTACTAATTCTACATAAGCATTTTCGTATATCTTTCTAAACAATCGGTCAATATCAGTATGTTTATCATATAAATTGAATAGTTTGGAGGAATTAATAGCAATTAACTCTGAATTTTCAATGGCTTTAATTCCTTTACGAGAAGGTTTGGTTTTGAATAAACTGTCTGCTCTAGCAACAATTGAATTTTCAAATTCAAAACTTTCTATTATTTCAATGTCCTCTTTAAAATAATAGATACATAATAAACCTTTTTTAATAAAATAAATATTCCTACAAGTATGTCCAATTGGATGAAGGTCTGAGTTTTTTTCAACAGTTAATTCCGTACAAATTAAGGAAAGTGCTTTTTGGGATTTATCAGTTAATCGCTGAATACTATTTAGATATTCTAGTAATTCTTTCATTAATTATAGTTTGTCTGTTTTAATTGCTGGTAACGGTTTAGTACATGAAAAATTGCGGGTTTTGAAAATGCAATTTTCAGAAGTTTAAAATTAGTTTATTATTTATAATAATTTTCATATTTAGTTAGAGATAAGCAATTTTTTATGTGCATTGTTCTAAGCTGTATTTTATATTTCATTCAGTAAGTTTTTTTAATTTGTATTAGTATTTTCAATAAAGTTTTTTACTTAATTTTATAACTTATACGATGATGAAATTTAATTAAAGTCGTAATCTGATTTTAAAAGTGAGTACATAATTGAGTTTTCAAATTCATTATTGTTTTTATAGTGTCCTCTTAATATTCCCTCTTGTTTGAAACCATTTTTAGTTACTATTCTTATTGAATTCTCATTCATTGGATCAATTAATGCTTCTATTCTATTTAAATTCATCTCTTGAAATCCATAATTTATAACTTTCTTTATTGCCTCACTCATATATCCTTGATTCTGATATTGTTTATGAATTTCATATCCTATTTCACTTCTTTCGTGATTTTTTATCCAATTATGAAACCCACAACTTCCAATCACAATTTTATTTTTCTTTTCTACCAAATCAAATATTTGATAATTTACATTTTCTTTGGATAGAGCTTCCTCTATTCTCTTTAACTTATATGTTAATTGTTCCTTTGTAGAAAATCCAAAAAACAACATTTGCTCTTCTTTCGAATAGGTTAACATTTCATTGATTAATTCTTTTGTTCTTTTTCTAAAAAATAATCTATTTGTATTCATTTTCAATTAATTCTTGTATAATCTGTTTTATAAAGTTGCTTTTGTGGTATATAGCTTAGAACGGTTTAGTACATGAAAAGAAGCGGATTTGAAACCGAGATTTTCCATAGCTTTTAATTGAGGTTTAAAAATAGTTCAATTTTTCTTTTAATCATAGGATAAGCTATTTTTTATGTGCATTGTTGGCTTTTGTGGCGCTACACATATTTTTTAGTTTATATATTACTTTTATTTATAGGTACTTACGTATTTTTTTGCCAATCGAATCAGAACGCCAGCGATGTGCTTTCAAATAAACCATTTTCTT
>NZ_JASFZF010000140.1:0-15027 GCF_046055765.1 Lutibacter sp.
TTATTTTTATTTATTCTCACATTCTTTTTCGCATATTCTTGCGCAACCTATGATAAAGTACCATTAAACAATTCAATTACTAATAAAATTGAGGTTTTAGGAACCAATTTTTTTTTAATTGGTGATGCTGGCTTCATTGAAAAAGGAAGACCTTCGGAAGCGTTGAATGCTTTAAATGAAAAAATAAAAGAGGCTAAAAAAGAAGATGTATTGCTATTTTTAGGAGATAATATTTATCCAAAAGGAATGCCTAGTTCAAAATCAGCTATCAACAGAAAAGAAGCTGAAGAATCCTTGCTAGCTCAACTTAATGTTGCTCAAATTTTTAAGGGGAAAGTCCTTTTTATATCTGGTAATCATGATTGGTATTCAGGAGTTGACGGATTAAGAGAACAACAAAAAATGGTAGAGAAAGCCTTGGGTAAAAAGAGTTTTTTACCAAAAAATGGCTGTCCATTAAACAGTTTTAAAGTTTTAAATAATATTATAATTATTACCGTTGACTCTGAATGGTATATCACCGATTGGGATAAGCATCCAAAAATGAATGATAACTGTGAAATAAAAACACGCACTAAATTTATTGAAGAATTCAAATCGTTAGTTAATAAAAATCAGGGGAAAACCATTATTTTGGCTATGCACCATCCCATATTCAGTAACGGTAATCACGGTGGACAATATGCTTTTAATCAATACGGACTGCCTATTTTAAATATTCCCATAAATATAATTAGAAGAACTTCAGGAATAGTTCCTTCCGATTTAAACTTTCCACTTTACAGAGAATTATCCAATAAAATAACTACTATTTTACAGGAATATAAAGAAAATGTAATTGTGGTTTCTGGTCACGAACATAATTTACAATATGTAGTTTATAAAAATATTCCTCAAATTATTAGCGGTTCAGGTTCAAAAGTAAATCCGGTAAGGCATTTCAAAAACGACACCACTACTTTTGAATATGCAAGCTTAGGTTATGCCATTTTAAATATCCAAACGGATAAACAACAAGTTTCTTTTTTTAATGCTAAAAACCAATTCATAAATTCTAGAATCATTCGTGCAAATTCAAAAGCAGCAAACTCAAAAAACACGTTTAAATTTCCTTCAACTCCAACTGTAAAAGCAGCTATTTATACTAATGCTAAAGCTTCCAAAAATAAGAAAGAACATCATTACAAGGATTTATATCTTAAAAAATTTGAATATCAAGTTGTTAATCTCGATACGCTTTACGGAGGATTGACGCCCATTAAATTGGGAGGAGGAAACCAATCTGTTTCCCTTCGTTTGGAAGATAAAGTAGGCAAAGAATATGTGATGAGACGGTTGAGAAAAAGTGCTACTCAATTTATTCAAGTAAAAGCCTTTCAAGAAAATTATATGAAAGACCAATTTAAAAATACTGCAGCCGAACGCTTTTTAATGGATTTTTATACAACCTCTTACCCTTTTGCCGCATTAGTTACAGGAAACTTATCTGATATTGTTGGCGTTTACCATAGCAATTCAGAGATATTTTACGTACCAAAACAACCTGCTTTACAACATTACAATGCAATAATTGGTAATGATTTATTTTTATTTGAAGAGAGGTCAACGAAAGATTTTAAGCATTTGGCTTCATTTGGAAATCCAGATGATATTGTTTCAACAGATGAAGTAATGAACCATTTAATGAAGGATGAAAAATATCAAATAGATCACAGCCAATATATAAAAACTCGCTTGTTTGATATGTGGCTAGGTGATTGGGACAGACACGAAGATCAATACCGTTGGGCAACTTTTAAAAACGCTGATGGAACAATTACTTATGCTCCAATTCCAAGAGATAGAGACCAGGCATTTCCAAAATTTGATGGCTTTTTAACACAGGCAACTACAAATTTAATTCCTGCGCTTCGCTTAATGCAATCGTTTGGTAGTAATATTAAAAATGTAAAAACCTTCAACCAAGTTATTTATAAAACCGATATGATGCTCATCAATCAGTCTAGTTTAAAAGAATGGATTGCAGAAGCAAATTTTTTAGAACAACATTTAACCGATGCTGAAATTGAAAAAGCATTTGCAAATTTCCCTTCGCAATTGAAAGATGAAAACATAGAGAGCATTAAATCAAATTTAAAGAAAAGAAGAAGTCATATTATTTCTTGGGCCAAGGAATATTTTACGATTTTAAATAAAAATGCCATTATTATTGGAACAAATAAAGATGATACTTTTGAAATTACACGGTTGGAAAATGGAGATACACGTATCAAAGTAATTCGTAATAAAAAGAATAAAAGTGATAATGACATCGTGTATGAAAAGATATTTTCGCCAGAAATCACTAAAGAAATTTGGTTATATGGCTTGAATGATAAAGACCATTTTATTGTTAATGGTTTGGGTAAAGCAACCATTAAAATTCTGATTATTGGCGGTCAAAATAAAGATACTTATACCATTGAAAATTCGTCTAAAATTAAAATTTATGATTATAAAAGCAACAAAAGCATTTTTGAAGGAGAATATGTAAAACGGACTTTAACAGATGATTATGATATCCATAATTTTAATCATCATAAATTTAAACATCATCTTCGCCAAATTTTACCGTCTATTGGTTACAATCCAGATGATGGTTTACGAATTGGAACCTTAGCTCATTTTACGAAGTTTGGCTTTGAAAACAATCCATTTTCACAAAAACACAGCGTTGGACTTAAATATTTTACAGCAACCAACGGTTTTGAAGTGAGTTACAAAGGTGAATTTTCTAAAATAATTGGCAACTTCAATTTAGGACTTGAAACTATGTACACAACTCCAGCTTTTAGCCAAAACTTTTTCGGGTTTGGGAATGAAACGGTTAATTTGGAAGATGATTTAGATATTGAATATTACAGGACAAGGCTAGAACAGTTTCAAGTAAAATTATCTCTTATCAAACGTGGCAGCATTGGTAGCTTGTGGAATATAAGTGTTCCTTTTCAATATATAAAACCAAATGATAATAATAACCGGTTTGTGGAACAATTGTTTTCTTCTGAAGAATTAAACGCTAAAAAATTTATAGGAATTGAAACAACCTATAGTTTTTTAAACAAAAATAACCATGCATTTTCAACGCTAGGAATTGAATTTAACCTTGCTGCTGGTTGGACAACAAATTTAGAGCAAAGCAAACAAAATTATGCGTATGTAAGTCCTTCTTTACAATTAAATTATCCTATTATAGGAAATGAAATTTTAACACTTTCAACACTTTGGAAAGGAAATATAATTTCAAATTCAAAATATGAATTTTACCAAGCATCTAATATTGGAGGAAAAGAAGGTTTAAGAGGTTTTAGAAACGAACGATTTTCAGGGAAAAGTTCCTATTATCAAAATACAGATTTAAGGTTGAATGTATTCAAATTTAATGCTGGTTTGGTTCCTGCAAAATTTGGCGTGTTTGGTGGGTATGATTATGGACGAGTTTGGTTGAGTAACAACAACTCAAACAAGTGGCATTCTTCTGTAGGTGGTGGTATTTTTGTGAATGGAGCAGGGTTATTTACGCTTCAAACTTCTTATTTCAGTTCTGATGATGGTGGACGTTTTATGTTTGGTCTAGGTTTTGGTTTGTAAATTAAAAGTGTCAGGAAACATCACTTAAGAAGTCTACTCTATAGCATTAATTTCATTTTAAAAAAATAGAATAACATATTAGAAACAATCATAGTAACCAATCATTTAAAACAACATGAAACCAAGAGAAATTTTTATCACAACAGCTATTTTAATGCTATCATTTATCCTACTATTTGGATTTATTTGGCAACCCATTTTATGGAGTTTAGTCCTTTTTATTCCAATAATTTTAATAGGTATTTTTGATATATTTCAAAATAAACATGCAATTAAAAAGAACTTTCCTGTAATTGGTCATTTTAGATATTTATTAGAATCTTTTCGTCCAGAAATTCAACAATATTTTGTAGAAACTGATATGGAAGGAACTCCTGTGAATAGAATATTTAGATCGCTTATTTATTCAAGGGCTAAAAATGAAAATGAAACCACACCGTTTGGAACAAAAGCTAATGTGTATAAAGCTGGATATGAGTGCATAGCTCACTCTATGTATCCAAAAAAGCAGAATGAAGTAGATCAGAACCCCCGAATAACAATTGGAGGAAAAGATTGTAAACAACCTTATAATTCAAGTATTTTAAATATTTCAGCAATGAGTTTTGGTGCACTTAGTCAAAATGCTGTACTCGCTTTAAATAAAGGTGCTAAATTAGGTGGGTTTGCTCATAATACTGGAGAAGGCGGTATTAGTCCGTATCATTTAGAAGGTGGCGGTGATTTAATTTGGCAAGTTGGTACAGGTTATTTTGGCTGTAGAACAACAGATGGTAACTTTTGCCTAGATACTTTTAAAAAAAGAGCGTTGATAGAAAATGTTAAAATGATTGAAATTAAACTTTCGCAAGGTGCAAAACCAGGTCATGGAGGTATTTTACCCGCAGCAAAAAATACAGAAGAAATTGCAAAAATAAGAGATGTAAAACCTTTTACAGATGTCCATTCCCCACCTTCTCACAACGCATTTGAAAACGCTGAAGGATTAATGCATTTCATTCAACAGTTAAGAGAACTTTCTAATGGAAAACCAATCGGATTTAAATTATGTGTTGGAAGTAAAGAAGAATTTAGTGAATTATGTGATGCCATGCAGAAAACATCTATTTTCCCCGATTTTATTACTGTAGATGGTGGAGAAGGTGGAACAGGTGCTGCTCCAGTAGAATTTTCAAACTCAATAGGATTACCATTGCGAGAGGGATTGTCATTTGTAGTTGATACTTTAAAAAAGTACAATTTAAAAAACGAAATCAAAGTAATTGCATCTGGTAAAGTGTTTTCGGCTTTTCATATGATGCGTTTACATGCTTTAGGAGCTGATGGAATTAACAGTGCAAGAGCAATGATGATGGCTATTGGCTGCATTCAAGCTTTGCAATGCAACACCAATAAATGTCCTGTTGGTGTAGCAACTCAAAATAAAAGTTTAATGAAAGGATTAGATGTAAATGATAAGTACATACGTGTAGCTAACTACCATAAAAAAATAATTCACAGTTTTACAGAGATGTTAGTTGCAGCTGGTATTTCTAATCCTTCTGAAATTCAACGGAAACATATTTTACATCGTTTAGGACCAAATAAAATGGTTACTTATAGTGAGTTATATCCAGAAAAGATTTAAATTTTAACAAGTTAATTAAAAAATTATCACAATGAAAAATGGTTTATTAATAGCACTTATCATCATTGCAATTACAATGATTATTATTAGTATTTCTGCAAAAATAGTTCCTCCTGCACTAACAGGTATTGGATTTATTATTATTGCATTCTTATTTTACAAGAAGGAAATATGAATTTAAATAATTCATTTTTTGCTTTAACATTATTATTCATTTCTTGTCAAAAACAATTGAAAGAGAATTTTGATGAATGCACCATTTATAATTTAAGTCAGCCTACCAAGGTTTGGAAATTACCAAAACAACTTAAAGAAATATCAGGAATTGTTATTCTGAATGGGCAAAAGGCAATTTGTGTGAATGATGAAGAAGGTAATTTATTCATTTATGATTTAAATACCAAAAATATTGAACAAACCATTTTCTTTCACAAAAAAGGGGATTATGAAGATCTTGCCATAAAAGATAGCACTGCATTTGTACTTCGATCTGATGGAACTATTTTTGAAGTTCAAAATTTTATGGATAGTCCTAAAACTGTAAAACACAGCACTTTTTTAACTAAAAAAGACAATGCAGAAGGTTTATTTTTAGATGCATCAAAAAACCAGTTATTAGTTGCTTGCAAGGGAAATTCAGAAACTAAAAATGAATCAAGGTTTGTTTATGAATTTTTGTTGAAGAATAAACGCTTAAACAAGAATCCTTTTTTAACCATTCAACAGAAAATAGTAAAAGCAAAATACAATTTTAAAAAACCATTTTCACCAAGTGGAATTGCAATTCATCCTATTTCAAAAAATATTTACGTCCTTTCTTCAGTAGGGAAAATGTTAGCAGAATTTACTTCAGAAGGAAAATTACAAAAAATTTATAGTCTCAATTATTCACATTTTCAGCAACCAGAAGGTATCAATTTTGATGAAGAAGGTAATTTCTATATTTCAAATGAAGCTAGAAAAGGAAAAGCCAATATATTGAAATTCAACTATTTATTATGAAAAAAATCAATCTGAAAATTATTGTTGTTGGTTTTCTTTTTCTTATTAATTATGAGCTGCAGGCTCAAACTGATAATACAACTGATGCATCTAATGAATATTGTATTCCAGCACTTAAAGGAATTCCTATAGGAAAAGGTGTTTCTTTTGAATATCAAACAATGCCCAATATTTCTATTGAAACTCATGATAAAACAGGTCTATTTGGTGACTCTAAAAACACGATAAAGAACAACAGTCATATTGAAGCTAAACTAAAAATTCCTATTATAAATAAACCTTATTTAAATATTTTAGGAGGTTTAAAATACACCTTTGAAGAATATCATTTTAAAAATTTAAGTGAGAATTCAAATCCGTTTTACAGAAGTTTAGAAGATAAAGCTTTGAAAAGTATTGGCGCTAATGTTACCATTATTAAACCTACAAAATCTAAAAAGTTTTGGATTTTAAGAGCTAGCACAGATTTTAACGGAGACTACAGCAGTCATGCAAGTGGTAATTTAACAGATTATTTAAAATTTTCTATTGCACCAGCTTTAGGTTGGAAAGTAAATGATAATTTTTCGTATGCACTTGGTTTGAGTTATAATTATCGTTTTGGTAATCCGCTTATTTTACCAATTATAGCCATCAATAAAAACTTTAATAAAAAATGGGGAATAGAAGCTCTTTTGCCATTATTTATAAAATCGAGATACATTCACAATAAAAGTTTAAATTGGTTGAATAAAATTGAAATTGATGGAGCCTCTTATAAACTGAATAACTTGAAACCTGAGTTAACACAATACTCAAATATTCATTTACACCGTTCTGCAATTCAGTTTTCTTCAAGAATTGAAAAAAAATTAGTTGGTTGGCTTTGGGCTGCTTCTGAAATTGGTTTTCAGAAAAATTTAACTTATAATGTAACAAATTCGAACCGTTCAAAAAAGGATATTATTTTTGAGAATACGTTAAAAAGCGGTTTGCTATTTAATGTATCCTTATTTATTTCACCTAGAAAATAATAGAAATTATGCAAAAAGCACTTTATTTTATGCCTGATATTAGTGGTTTTACAAAATTTGTAAATAACACTGAATTGGAGCACAGTATTCATATTATTTCTGAATTACTTGAACTGTTAATAGATAACAACTCTTTAGCATTGGAATTGGTTGAAATTGAAGGCGATGCATTATTTATGTTTACGTCTAAAACACCTAGTTATGCCGCGCTTTTAAACCAAACCACCACCATGCTGGAGCAATTTCATAAACATACAAAAAACTATGAAACGAAACGAATTTGTAATTGTGGTTCGTGTAGAACAACCACAAATTTAGAACTTAAATTTATAGTTCATTATGGCGAATTGGCATTTATAAAAGTCAAAACATTTATAAAGCCTTATGGTCGTGAGGTAATTAAAATACATCGATTATTAAAAAATAAGGTGCCCGTAAACGAATATGTTTTATTTACAAATGACACCTATGAATTGTATAAAAATGAAATTGATAAAACTTGGGTAAAATCAAGTGAAATGTATGATTTATTAGACATTTCTTATTTTTATAAAAATCTTGAAAGTATTCAAAAAAAAGTACAATTAGAATTTAAAAATAACACCATTTACACTACTGAAAAAAGTATTCCTACACTTGAAATTGAGCGGACAATTGACTTTAATATTCAAGATATTTACGCATTTATAAGTGAATTAAAATATCGCCATTTATGGGATAAGGAAATTAAAAAATTGGAGTTTGATGAAAATAAAATTAATAGAATAGGAACCGAGCATAATTGTGTACTTAATATAGGTAATTTAAAATTTGAAACTATCACTGATTCATCTTCAAACGATTTTATGTATGGAGAAAGTACCAAAGATCTGCGATTTACTAAAAACTTTTCATATTTCATAAAACTTCATAAAATTGAGGAGAATAGAACAAATGTTAAAGTGAGTTTATTTTTAGAATTAACAACAATAGGTTCATTTATAAATGTAACTATTTTTAAAAAAATTTCAAAAGCATGGAATACTAAACTTAATCAATTAGAATTAGCATTAAAAAATAAAAATCAACTACAAAATTAATAGTTATGAATTCAATCCTTCAAAAAGCAGAAAGCTTTGTATTAAATAGTTTAAATAAAAACTTGAGCAGCGAATATGTTTATCATACTTTTCATCATACGCAATTTGTAGTTTCTAAAATAAATGAAATCATTCAAATTGAAAACCTTACCGATGATGAAAAAGAAATTGTTTTACTTGCTGGGTGGTTTCATGATATAGGTTATACTGTTGGTAAGAAACAACACGAAGACCACAGTATTAAAATTGCAACCGATTTTCTAACTACGGAAGGTTATGAATCGTTTAAAATAGAACAAATTTCAGATTGTATTAATGCTACAAAACTAAATGAAACACCTTCTACCTTGCTTCAAGAAATTCTTTGCGATGCTGATTTTGCACATTTTGCGTCAAAAAACTACCCTAAAATTTCAAATCAACTAAAAACCGAATTTGAAAATATTGGTTGCGGAACCTATTCCAATCAAGAATGGATGAAGGAAAATATTAAAGTTTTTAAAAATCATAAATATTACACAAAATATGCCAATTTAAATTGGGATATAGCTAAAAATGAAAATTTAATTTCAATAAAAAAGGAGTTAAAAAAAGCAATAAAAAAAGCCAAAGAAAAAGAAATTTCAAGCAAACGTTCTGAAAGAAGTATTGATACATTATTTAGAGTTACCTTAAAAAATCATATCACATTAAGTGATATTGCTGATACAAAAGCCAATATCTTACTGTCGGTAAATGCTATTATTATTTCTATGGCATTGTCCAATTTAATTCCAAAATTTGATAATCCAAATAACTTTTTTCTAATTTATCCAACTATTATTTTTGTATTGTTTAGTGTTATTTCCATGGTTTTATCGGTTTTGGCAACAAGACCAAGTGTAACATCTGGAAAGTTTACCAAAGAAGATGTTGACAACAAAAAAGTAAATTTATTATTTTTTGGAAATTTTCATAAAATGAAATTAAATGAATTTGAAGCCGCTTTAAACGTGGTTATGAATGATAAAGATTATTTGTATGCATCTATGACCAAAGATTTATATTTTTTAGGTCAGGTTTTAGATAAAAAATACAAAATTCTTCGCTGGACTTATTCCATTTTTATGATTGGAATTATAACTTCTGTAATTGCATTTGCAATATCATATAACCTTTTAAGTAAATAATAAATTACATATGATTACCAAAAAAATAACATTTAAAAATGCTAGTGGAATACGCTTAGTTGCAAGATTGGAATTACCAGAGAATGAACCCAAAGCTTATGCGCTTTTTGCACATTGTTTTACTTGCAATAAAAATTTAACAGCAGTGCGAACAATTGGTAGAACACTCACTGAAAAAAATATAGCTGTTTTGCGTTTTGATTTTACAGGTTTAGGTGAAAGTGAAGGAGATTTTGAAAACACTAATTTCTCCTCTAATATTGAGGATTTATATAGTGCAGCTCAATTTTTAAAACTCAATTATAAAGCACCATCACTACTAATTGGTCATTCTTTAGGAGGTGCCGCAGTATTGTATGCTTCTATTAACATACCGTCCATCAAAGCAATAGCTACTATTGGCGCACCTGCTTGCCCTACACATGTTTCTCATATTTTTAAAAATAGTGTTGCAGAAATAAATGCTTCAGGTAAAGCAATAGTTTCTATCGGAGGAAGAAATTTCACGATTAAAAAACAATTTATGGAAGATATTAAATCCAAAAATATTCATAGGGCATTGAAAAAATTTAGAGATTCACTTTTAATTTTACATTCCCCTCAAGATACCATAGTTGGAATTGAAAATGCTGCTGAGATTTATGCTGCCGCAAGACACCCTAAAAGTTTTATATCATTAAACGGTGCCGATCATTTATTAACTAATAAAAAAGATTCTAAATATGTTGGAAAAATTATTGCAACTTGGGCAGATAGATATTTATAATAAAAAAATAACCACTGTCATGTCTTTAGTTCTAGTTCGTCTAATTAAAATAAATATTTAAAATGAAAAAAATAATAATTTTATCCGTACTATTTATCTCGTTATTAGCTTGTAAAAACAATAAAGAGATTAAAGAAGTTAAAACAATTAAACCTCTTGAAACAGCTAAAAATATAGATTATGCTGTTTTCGGAATGAATTCCGAATACCTTCCAAAAGGGTTAAAAGTTGGCTCTTTAGCACCTCAAATTACAATGACAACTGATGAAAATGAAATAGTGAAATTAAAAGATTTTTATAAAAATCAACCCCTTGTTATTATTTTTTATCGTGGTTATTGGTGTCCGGTTTGTAATAAACACTTATCGGAATTTGCAGTTAGAGCTAAAGAAATAGAAAACAGAGGTGCAAAACTAATTGCCATTTCTTCTGAAAGTTATGAAAATGTAGACAAGACGAGAGATAAAACAAATGCAAATTTTACAATTATTTCTGATATTGATGGAAGTATTATGAAAGCATTTGATGTTAATTATAATGTTACCAATGAATATCAAAAAATGATTTTAGAGAAATTAAATGCTTCTATTGCTAAAACCAATGCTACCAATAATGCTGTATTACCTGTTCCGGCAACTTATATAATAAATACAAATGGGAAAATTGTTTACAAACAATTTAACCCAAATTATAAAGTTAGAGCATCCATTGAAGATATTTTAAATAATTTACCCAAATAAAATAGTGTATAGGCTTATAAATTTATGAGTCTATTTATAAGTGTGCAATAAGCACAAAATTGATATTAATTTTTGAATCAAGAATAATTTAACAAATCTATTATAATGAAAATAGTTATAGCACTCGGTATCACTTTACTTTTAATTTTTGGATTTTATAATTTTAAAAATGAAAAAGAATTAACCAATCCAAATGGTATCCAGTTTACTGAGCGTTCATGGAAAGAAGCTATTAAAGAAGCAAAAAAACAAAATAAATTAATTTTCTTAGATATCTATGCTACATGGTGTGGTCCTTGCCAAAGAATGAAAAAAACCACTTTTAACAATGAAAAAGTAGGTGCATATTTCAATACTAATTTCGTAAATATTGCTATTGATGGTGAAACACTAGAGGGACAAAAACTGATTAAAAAATACGGAGTTCGCGGCTATCCTTCATTATTATTTGTAAATACAGATGAAAGTTTAAAAGCAATTAAAACAGGTTTTCATAACACAGATAGGTTATTGAGGTACGGTAAACAATCTTTTCGTGCCCAATAATTTTTTCATAAAAAAATAGTTAATTTTTAATATAAAATATAAGCTGATTTATGATATTTAAAAAAATAATCATTCTATTTTATTTGCTGTTACTTTCATTGCCGTCATTCGCACAAAATGAAAAAGATATAGCAGTTGGTAATATAGAGTTTGGTACTGAATTACAACTATATCCAGTAGGCTATATGCCAACAATTACTTCAAATATATTCATTAAAAATAATATAGCATTACGTTTCAGAATAGGTGGTAATTTTGCAAATCGGCAAGATTTTAGTGGATTAAACGATGAGGAAATTGTAAAAGGTTTTGGAGGAAGTATTGGTTTGGTAAAATATTTTCCTTACCGAAAAGGAAATTTTATAGCTGGATTTACTGTTGATGGTTGGAACATGTGGACAGATTGGAAAGATGAACTAAATACTTCAACTCCCAAAAGCGGTACCACTTATAATCTTGTGATTCAGCCATGGATAAATGCTGGTTATTTATATAAATTATCAGAGAAATGGAGTACCGGTCTAACTTTAGGAATTGGCAGAGAAATAAATGCAATTACAAGTGGTAAACAGGTGGGGGAAGGTTGGATTGGCTCACTAACATTGACAACCAACTTTTTAATTAAAAATTAAATTAGAATCAGTAAGTTTAAACCCACATACCATCAATAATTTTAAAACATTCTGAGCAAATGTATACCCAAATGTATACACACTATAAAATGGAGTTACTACATTTACTCAAACATTCTTTTAAGACTGTTTAACTAAAAACAAATATCTTATAATTATGAAAAAACGACATTACAGTACTAAATTTTTAATATAATCCTCTAATTTATAAACCTGTATCTATAAGAGAATATACGTTAACATAAAACCAACAAAAAAACGATTGCTATGTTACATCAAATTCTGGAGCATAAACCTGAATTCAATAACTTAATGCAACAAAAAGAATAAATTTTCACAAGGTATATAGCACTTCTTAAAACCAAACATTAATACCTAAAGTAAGTGTTTTTCACAAATTATAACTACTTTTCACGGAAGAACTGCCCCTTTAAAACGCTTTTTTGACACAGCTAAAGTTGACAAACGCTTACCAGCTATGGAGAGAATTGTGGACATTGAAAATAACGGGAACTATAAAATTTATAGTTTTAGCAGTGTAGCTAAGAAAGGTGTTATTAATGATACTTTTAAAACAAGTAAAGTCGTGCTATTTTATAATTCTGGAGCTATTTCTATTTTAGATAAAAATGACATTTCAAAGTCAAAAAATATTGGCTCAGTAACTGTTTTAATGCTGTTTTGGATGGAGTGCATTTAACCTTTAAAAAGAAAAAAGGGATATTTATTGATACCAAGACCAAATCAAAATGGGATATTACAGGGTATTGCTTTGAAGGAAAACAATTACAAATAATACCGCATAGTAATCATTTTGATTTTGCTTGGTTAGCCTTTAATCCTAATAGTGAAATTTATTCGGAATAAGAGAATAACAAACTCTTATTATTACTAACACAAATACAACAAGCATAATATAAAGTTTATTACAGCATTCAAACAAATTTGAATATAGTCTAAATAATTAATTATCTATAGTGTTTAAAATTTGCTATTCTGAAAAAAATATGTTATATTAAACATCTGCCAAAGCCTGTTTTTTTTAAACTCCACATAACTTTTTAGTGTTTAATTACACCATAACCAAAAGTATAATTTTATAAAAAAACACAATTTTAAGTCTTTTCTTTTGAAGGCTTAAAAGTGATTTAAGGAGTTTTTAACAATAATGATTGTATAACTTAAATAACTATAACATCATGAAAAAATTAGATTTAAACAACATGAAATTACCACTTTCTAAAAAAAGATTTAGTAAATTGAGAAAAGCCATTAGAACAGGACGTGTAAAATGGATGGAAATGTCAAAAGAGTTAATGTACTCTTATCAAGATTTTTGGAAATCAGAGAAATATAAAAACATGGAAAAAATAGATTAATTGGTATTTATCAAAAAACATTAAATTACAAAATAAATAGTGTTTTGAAATCTGGAGTACTAATAACTTATAAACACCAACAATTGATTTACCTTCTGCATTTAAAAAGTGTTCACAAATGTGTACACATTCTAAAAACAAAAACCTCAACACCCTCTTTGTAAGATTGTTAAGGTTTTCATGGTTGTTTTATAAAAATTTAACCTTTTATCTACAAATTCTTTTCTTTCTCATAAGAAAAGAAGGTTATTTGTTTAGCTGTGTAATATTTGTTACATTGCAATAAAAATTTACAAGATGAAAAACAATTTACTCCTAATTTTTATGACCCTTTTTATGTTTAGTTGTGACAATGATAATGATCCAACTAATAATGTTTGTGAAAATAATTATGTTACAGATGCAATTACTACTGCATTTTCTGTTGCAAATGGTTATGACGATTTAGCCGAATGGATGGATTTAGAGACTCATGAATATGAAATTCAAATTAATGAAAACGGTGAAATATGTACTGTAGGTTATCAAAACCCAAGTACATATACTGGAGGGTACACTATTGAAATTATCAACAATACAAATTCTTCTTCAACAAGTTATTCAGGGACTCATACTTTTTTACAAACAGCTTTAGATTACCAAACAATTACACCTGTTACCGTTGTAAGTGGCGATTATATAACTGTTAAAAGAACCATTTTACCTGGATATACAAATTTAAATCAAACCGTTGGACGTGTTTTAAGAAAGTCTAATTTTACAAATGTTCCTTTTCCAATTACTCAAGGAAATGTAGTTTTTCAAGGATCCGTTTTTTATGGGGCTGGTGGTCCTGTTTCCAACAATTCACAACCTTATATAGCTTTAGGCTTTAAAGTTAACTAACAAATTATTTAAAATCAAAACAATACACACGTAAAGAAAAGTTTTTAACACATTAAAAAAAGAGAAAAGTAACTCAAAACTGAAATTGTTGCCAATAATGTTGCCTTCTTTTAAAATCAAAAAACCTTAACTTTCTCATTACAAGATTGTTAAGGTTTTAAGAATCGGTCTGGACGGAACCAACAGACACTTTTTCTCACTTACCCAAATCATAGCAAATCACTCTACACCCCTTATAAATAAAGAGTTTGTCAAACATATAAAAGTAAGTGAAATTAAGTGAATTATCTATAAACAAAACTATTGTGGGGATAATGTGGGGATAATTTTGTATCTTTATAATACTAAAAATTAAGCTATAAAAGATATGTCAACACTAAACTACCTTGTAAAAGGGCAAAAGTATTATTCAAATATACTCATTAGATTTAAGAATGGAAGAAAATTCGATTATACCGCATCAACCGATTTAAAAATTAACCCTAAAAATTGGAGTCAAGCAAAACAAAAAGTTAAAAATACTGCTGGTGATAAAACCAAAGATGCTATTAACAGCCAC
>NZ_JASFZF010000141.1:0-7190 GCF_046055765.1 Lutibacter sp.
TTAATTTGAAAGGTTCGCTGTAACGTCTAGTTACTCTGTCATTTTTATACATATACTTGTGGTTTAGTGTATACATATTTCAGGACGGGTCAAAATGTTTGCCAACGGTTTGTATATGAAAAGTAGCGGATTTTACAACACTAGCTTTTCGGATTATTACTGACTTTAAATTTATAAATAATATTTCGTTAAAGCACCAAAACCGCTATTTTTTATATACTTTGTTAGCTGTCTGGGCTTTCTTTTCCGCTCTGTTGATAGCGTTGGCAAAGACATACTCTTTTGCAATTTTGGCTTGAGTGTTGGCTGTAGCGATTGCAAATGTGTATGGCTTTATGCGTTGGCATTTTCCACTAAATCAATTTCCTTTTTTGTCAACTTATACAATTCCGAAACTAAATTATCAATTCTTTTTTCGATATTCTTTAAATCTGTTTTTAAAGCGTTTGTTTCAGTTTTATTATTCTCAAAAATTTCTAACCATTCCATTTCTTCCATTTTGGTTAAAGAATCTCTATTAATTTTTTTGAAAGCTTTGTTCAATTCTGAAATGAAATCGGTAAAATCCAAGTCAAACCAATTATCAAGTTTTCTGGTTAATAAAATTGATGTTGATTTTACTAAATAGTTCCTAAACCTTTTATCCGATTCTTTAAGTTTATTCCCTGCAATTAGTGCTTTATCTATTTCTTCGTTTATTAGTTCTTGCTCTTTTTCGTTTCCAATCTTTAAAGGAATTGGATTTAGATTTACGCCTTTTACTTGTGCGAATGCTCTACCTCTTTCTCCAACTATTTTTTGATAGTAGAAGTTAATTGTACTTGAGTTTAAAAGAGCTAAAAGATATTCAAGACTAACTTTTTTGTCTGTTGGAACTATTACAAAAACACTTTTCCAAGCATATAATCGTGATGTATCAATTGTTCCAATAATCCTATCTCCAGTTTGACGAATAATTATTTTCTTTGGACAATCAAAAAGCCTTTCTTCTCGTGCTCTGTGTAATAGCTTTTTATCATATTCGACATATTTCGGGTCGCTTTCAAAGTCCAATTTATATTTGTGAAAATTTCGACCTCTTACCATTGGCTTACTAATATCACTAATTGGGCTTTCATTAATATAATTAGGTTTGCATTCAATACCAATTTTCAATTCGCACAATTCTTTCAGAGGAACACCAAGTTTTCTCATTTTTTTCATTAAAGCCTTTTCAGTTGGTGTTATTTGAATATTAAACGCAAAAAATTGATTTTCTAAAAATTCATCTTGATTACATTCTTCAAATGGAATATCAAAATCAGTTCTTTTTGGTCTAAATAAAAACTTAACTTTATTTTTTTGAGAAATTGCGTTTGAATATGTTATTACAGTTGTTGGGACAACTGCATCTTCAAACGCATCATAACCAACATCAATAATTATGTTTATAGTTGTTTCTTTTAGCAATAACTCTCTTAATTTTCTACCGAACTTTTGAAGTAAAATGTTATTAGGTATTATTAGACCACATTCTCCTGAAGATTTCATTAGGTCAAGACTTAACTCCATAAAATAGATATATGTATCAAAGTCGCCTTCCATTGTTTGGTATTTACCTCTGATATATTCCTTTTCTAATTCGTTTAAAGTTGCTCCATAAGGTGGATTGCCAATTATAACATCAAAACCACCCTTTGCAAATATTTCAGGAAATTGTTCTTTCCAATTAAAGGCTTTAGTTTTTGCAATATTTTGGTCGTCAATAAGACTGTTTCCGCATTTTATATTGTTATTTAAAGATGTTAATTTTCTCCCTTTTTGTGCAGTTCTTAACCACAATGATAGTTTTGCAATGTCAACACTTTCCTCGTTTATATCGACACCGTAAAGGTTATTTTCTAAAATCGAATTTTCAACTTCACTTAAAATCATTGCATCTCCGAAAAGTTTCGCTTGTAATTCATCAATATAGCTATGTTCTGTAATTAAAAACTCTAAAGATTGATTTAAGAAAGCACCACTACCACAAGCTGGGTCACAAATTGTAATTTGTAAAAGCCATTTTCTGTAATCTTCTAATTTTTGAGTGAGTTTTTTTAACGTAGCTTTTTTTCTTCCCTTGCGTTCTTTCTCATATTCATCTTCTTGAATATCAAGTTCTATTTTCTTTTCTTCACAAAGTTTGCCTACTGTATTATCTACAATGAATTTGGTAATATATTTGGGTGTGTAAAAAACACCGTCTTTCTTTCTTTTTGTTCTTTTGGATTCTGGTTCGACATCTTGAATTTTCGATTGTATTTCATCAATATCGTTTAATGAATGTTCAAAAATGTGTCCAAGTATGTTTACGCTAACTTCACTCTCGAAATCGTAGTTACTTAATTTAACTGTGTGCTTATGAAGTAAATCGTCATCTATTTTGATATTATCTAAAATATCGTCAGGTGCAAATAAACCTCCATTATAAGCGAAAATGTCGTGCTGTTGTCCTTTGTGTCCAGTATTCATATAACCGAAATATTTTCGAAATCGGTCGTACAAAGGAAAATACTCATCGTATTTATCTTTTAAATCTGTCCATTGGTTTACAATTGAACGAATAGAATTTGGTGGAAGTAATAATCTATCTTCTGCAAAGAAGATGAAAAGAAAACGGTCAAGTAATTTTTGAGTTTTTTTGAATAAAGTCAGCTTGTCGTATTGAGGATTTTCCTTTTGGATGCTATCAAAAACCTCATTTCTGAAAGATGCGTAATCTTTGTAAAGTTCTTTTGTGATTTTTTCCTCTTGCGTTAAGGATTCATCTTTAATTTTTTTTGGAATGTCTTTTAAAAGATATTCAGACGAAAGACAAAGCCAAAGTATTTCGAAACGCTCTTTTGTTAGTTGAAATAGATTAAACTCCTCAAAATCTACAGCGTTATCAATGTAAAAACGCAACTTTTCGAAGTTGGAAGTAATTACATAATTACAACCTGGTTGGTTGTTTTTATAACCAAATGCTTGGGTTTCTACTTTGCTTAAATCGGTTGTGTTTGTTCCTTTTAGCTCAATTACTGCGAGTGCTTTTTCACCTTTTAAAATTGCTCCATCTGTCTTTTTCGAGTCTTTTATATTTTTTAATTCGGTTGTGAGATTAAAATTTGGGGTTGGATTTTTTGTGTAACCTAAAACATTTACAAATAAGTCAATTAGAAATTCACCTTGATATTGTTCCTCTTTAGAATTCCGAATGTTTTCTTGAATTTTCGGATTGTGAAAATGATTAGTAAATCGCTCAAAAGCTTCTTTCACTTTTTCCACATCTAATCCTTTCAAATATTTATTTAGAACAGAGTTCTGAAATAGACTCATATTTTTAATCTTTTTTCAAAGTTACTTTAATTCCGAGTGATGGCAAAAAATAGCTCTTTTGTTTTTTTAAGCGTTGGATTTCGCGTTGGCAAAAAAAACAAATGTGCTGTTTGTGCGGCTGGTTTTCGCCTTGCAGCTAACGGGTTTGGGTTATGATTTCGTTGCGATAAATCCGCAGGATTTGTCGGAATAGAAATCGTTTTTAAATATAGTTAATTTCTGTCGTAAAATGTTTATCGGTAGCAATGAATTATACCCAGTGTTAACTAAATCTTGCGACACGCAATGCTGAGTAAAGTATTTAAATTTCATCGAAACTTTGTCAATCATAGCAATTCTTTTCATTCTTTAATTTTTCAATTCAATTTTTTTAATCTTTCCGTTCCGATTTATAAAAACTCCGTTTTGAGTGGAGAAAATCATAAAAGTTTTTCAATTTACTCAGAATTTTCGTTTTGTAAAAATCAAACTTTCAGTTTTTCGTTTTGTTAGCCTGTTTTTAGAATAAAACTCAGTTACAGTTTCTGTTTTTCAATCTCAACTTGTTCTCTTCTCGGCTTATTAACTTGTTTTAAACACCAAACTCAAATTCGGTAGAGTAGGAGTTGTTCTAAAATTTATCGTTTAGCACAGACTCAATTCGTACCGTTTCAATATTCAATTCGGTAATGTTTTTTAAGAACTTAGTTTTTAAAACTCATTTTTCACATTCAATTTGCCAATAAAATAATCTGTCGGAGCAATTTTAGTTAACGTGTTTGTATATGGTTTGTTGCGTTTTTTAAACACCTAATTTAGCAAATACAAACCGAATAGAAAATCCGCGAGGATTTTCGTAAGTAGGCGAGTACTAGCAATAAATTATATACGGTGTTGTAAACTGTGCTTTTAGTAATATTCTATTTCGTATTTATAATTTTTGGAATTCTGAAATATATAATCCAATGACTTTTTATCTGCTAATTTTTGTAATTTATTATATTGAAAAGTCAGAGTTGTATCTCTATATGTTCCTATTGTTTGATAAGTATAATTCTTATCTGAATATTTATATAATTCAACAACTGGCTTTTCTTTATGACTGTTATAACTTACTCTTTTTGTTTTCCTTTTCTTTTTGTCATAAAATATTGTGTCTACTAAGACAAGGGCTTTTTCAAAATCAGGTTTTTCGACAGGTATAAATTCCCAAGAGTATGTTTTAGAACTTTTTATTCTTTTTGATTTTTTCGTTTCTCGAATGAAACGAATAAGAGAATCGGACTCGTATTTTATCTGTTTTTCAATTCCATATTTTTTATCAAATTCGTAAGTCGAAAATGCACGAATTACGCAAGTGTCTTTAGAAACAAAATTTTCGCAGAAATATTCCGAAACTCTTTGTCCATTTTTAAATTCGAACGTTCTAATTTTATTTCTGAAAGTTTTTAATCTGGAATCAAACTTTCCATAATTCACTTCTCGGACTAAATTTCCAGATTTGTCAAATTCGCTCAATCTATTGTTAACCAAACTATCTCCAACTTTTTTAAATTCCGAAATTGACTTTATGTTTTGAGAAAAACTCAAAATTGAAGTTAGAAATATTGTTATGTAAATGAGGTTTCTCAGCATTGTTTACAACGGTTTAGGGTTATGATTTCGTTGCTGTAAATCCGCTAGGATTTTCGGGCTAGAAATCAGGTTAAATATACAGAAAGTTTGTCGGACTTTCACCAAACCCAGCAATGAATTATACCCATTGTTGTACAATGTTTTATTTTATATCAATATTTTCTTTGGTCTATAAATATAATAAATCAATCCAATTCCTAAATAGATTATTACATAAATCCAAAATGTAAAATACTGGACATATTCATATTTAGCTCCAACCAAGTCATACATCTCAATTAATTCTTTAACCCAAATTCCTAAATATGCGAAATACAGAATCAATACTAAAATCCAACCAACAATTGAGTTTCTAATTGTTTGATATAAAAAAATGATAGTTGGGATAAGAAAAATATATAAATATTCAGCACCAAAGGAACTCATACTATTTAATTCATTTCTACTCGTGATAAATCCGAAAATGAATATTAAAAGAGGAATTAAATACAAAAGTCTAATTAATATATTTTTCAAATTCACACCAGTTTTATTCTTTTATTCTATATGAGTTAAACCTCTTAACTTTTTTCATTTGAGAGTTTTCAATTAGTTGAAAAATTACAAATGGAATTGCCAAAGCACCTATAATTTTTCCAAAACTTGAATAGCTCTTTTGACTTTCAATATATTCTTTATGCTCAAGATAAAATTCTCCTAAAAGATGATAAATCAGAACAGAACCAATTATAAAAAATAAAAATGCCAAAATTGTAATAACTCGATTTTTCTTTGCTCTAATTTGATTCGGATGATAAATATTCGGTGTTAAGCATTTTTTACAATTTAATTCTATTTTGTCTCCTTTTTCAAAACTCAATTCAGTTCTATCAGATACATTTTCATAAAACTCAATGTATTCTCCACAATTTTTACATTTTGTTTCTAATTTCATTTTTCCTCAGAAATATTGTACAACGGGTTTTTATATGATTTGTGCGCCTAAAAATCGGAGATTTTTCGGTGGTAGCAAATCGTTTGTTGAATGTTTGTCAGTTTGTACTAGGTCAAATTTAAGCATAAATTATATGAGGTGTTGGCTGTAGTTTTTTTTAAAATCCTGCATTTTTTTTCTTTTCCTCAATTGTCTTTAATCTCTTTTTGTAACTATCCATAAATATTTTATATTCATAAAGTATTAGTCCAGGAGTATGAGAGTTTGGATTACCAGGAGCTTTCGTAGGAAATAAATGAACAATTTTGGTTTTATCTTTATCTGTCATTATTAACCCGTATGTGCTACTAAAATTAAGCGGAAGATTCCAATATTCATTTTCATAGAAGACAATATATCCTATTTCTTCAAAAAACTGTCTCGTCATTTCAAGAGCATTTCTAGTATTTTGATATCCAACTCCAGATAGTCTAGTTCCTTTTAGAAAAAAATATATTCCTTTCAATCCTGTTTTTGAATCGATAAACATATTCGACAAATCTGTTTTATAAATCCAACCATTTCCAATATCTATGTTTGTATAGAAATCTTTGTTAGCTTTATACTCCGCTTTTAGTTCTTTTTTATTCATACCGATAAGTAAACCTTTGAACAAACTTGTTCTTTCTTGAGCTCTTGTTATTAGGAAGTTTCCAAATATCAAGACTAATAAGGATAATAATTTTATTTTTCTCATATCTTTTTATTTTCAAGTTAAAATCTTCTTTTACTAAATAAATTTCATTTTTCAAATTTTCTATTTCTCTGTTAAAATATTCTGTAATTTCCTCAAAACTCTTTAATGGTTTTATTGTTTTGCTCAGTCGACCACTTAATTTTGAACTTCCTCTTATTGTTCCTTTTAAATTTACAATATTCTGTTTTTTCTTAAAAGGAAATCTTTTAAAATACTCAAGGAAAAATTGAATAATTCCAGAGTCTTTGAAAAAAATCAATTTTTTCTTTAATGAAATTATTATCGTTGAAGCTCCAATTAATTGAATAATTAATCCATATATTTTTATTCTATCAATCAGCAAAAAATCATTCGGTGCTTTGTCTAGGTTTAGTCCAATTATAAAAATAATTACAGAGAGATAAAGAAGTTTTCCCTCATAGAACCATAAAAATATTCTTTTCATAGAATTTTCATTTTTTTATTACAGCCAACGGTTTAGTACATGAAAAGAAGCGGATTTGAAACCGAGATTTTCCATAGCTTTTAATTTAGGTTTAAATTTAGTTTAAAATTTCTTTTTAACAT
>NZ_JASFZF010000142.1:0-7737 GCF_046055765.1 Lutibacter sp.
AGCAAACTACTGCTTTCACTGGTGCCATTACTGGTGGAATGACTGAGTACATGACTGTTCTTACTTCGGTTGCAGCAATTGTTATTCCGATCGGAATTGTTGTTGGTCTTTTATGGAAATTTATTCCATCAATTCGTGGAAAAAATATATAATTTTATTTTTGCTTGGACTTTTTGTCCGAGTTTTTTTTATTTATAAGGAAAATATCAAAATGGTAATTTATACTCACGATTTTTCAATCTTCTTTTTTACTATTTTGATGTTTTTTAGTTCAGTTTTTATTGTTAAAGAAATTTATTCTTTTTTAAGAAAGGTTATGTGATGAAAAATATTTTGTTTTTTCTTTTGGTAGCTTTCTCTTTGCACGCTCAATCATTATTGGTTGATAAATGTATTAATGACAATTATTATGTAAGTAATGATTTACTATATTATCAAGAATCCAATACAACTGTTTTTCAACAAACTTCTCTTTCAGCTATTGATAATATTAAGCATGGATTTTTTCTTACTGATAATGGTTGTCAACGAACTTTAAAATATGGAATTGAGATTTCTGAATTTAATTATTTGATGGCATTTTGTGGTGTTTTGATAGGGTTTTTGATTTTAGTTTTAGTTATTTGGGGTGTTTGATGGATTTTATAATTTTTAATTTAACTGACAATTTAAGTTTTAATGTTTTTTCAAGTTTATTTTTGAATTTTGTAGTGATTTTATTACCTGCAACATTAATTCTTAATTTTATAAAAGGTCTTAAAATATGAAAACTTTATTATTTTTTTTAGTTTTATTTTATTCTAATTTTTTAAGTGCAAAAGTTTGGGTTTATGGTTCAGATTGTGGTGCTGCAGGTGGCTTTGCGATTGGTGATTATTATAAAGACTTTGGTTCTGTTTCAACTTATTATAAAATTGTAGAAAATTCGCACAATAGTTATATTCCTTCTGCTTCTGCGTATTCTCAGTGGAGCGGTACTTATGGTTCCCCTGCTTGTGGTAATGCAACTTACAGAAATTCAATTTCACTTAGTGAGTCTGAGTACATTAATTCAACTTGTTCTTCTATGTCTGATACCGTTGTATCAATTCCTGCTTCTGATTGTTCTGGAAGTATTACAAATTATAATAAAAGTGGAGACAGTTATTCAGGAGTTCTATCATATCAAGCTTGCGACTCAAAGTGTTATGTATTAGAGAAACTTCCTTTTAGTTGCCAGAATACCATTAATTACTTTTCAAATAATCCGCAGCAAACAGGTTGTGATATGACGAAAAATACACTTAGTATGTCTTGTGACACGGGGTCTTATTCTCAAACATGTTCTCCAATTCCTGTTACGAATACACCAAGTGATACAAACGATACAAATGATACAAACGATACAAATAATACAAATGTGATAATTGGTGCTACTGGTGCAACTGGAACAGATGGTGTTGATGGAACTAATGGTACAGATGGAACTAATGGAACAGATGGTGTTGATGGAACTAATGGTACAGATGGAACAGATGGTGTTGATGGAACTAATGGTACAGATGGAACAGATGGTGTTGATGGAACTAATGGTACAGATGGTGTTGATGGAACTAATGGTACAAATGGTACAATTGGTGCTACTGGTGCAACTGGTGCAACTGGAGCAGATGGAACAAATGGCTCTGACGCAAATTTAAGCGGTATTGAAAAAATTTTGAACTCTATTAATAATGGAGTAAGTGATTTGAAAAGTGTTTTTGATACTAATGGTACCGATTTGTCAAAGTTCAATTTTGATGATTTGAATGATAGCCTAGTTGTCCCTTTAGATGACAATCGGTCGAGTACTTTAGATTTAAGCGATGACAAAGCAGATACATTTGCGAATTTTGTAATTTCTAAAATTGAAGCTTTGATGTTATCTGTTGACCCATTTCAGCAAATCAAGACTAATATACAAGATAGTAGTCCTGTTGAGTCTGTTAGTATTAAAAATTTTGGTTCAAATACAGAAGAGCAAATGAATTTTGATACTTCAATTTTTGGTAATTTTGATGATATTTATGCTATTGTGAGAAAAATTTTATTCTTTGTATTTAGTATTGTTTTGTTGTTTATGATAATCGAAAATTTTAAAAGTAGTAAGGATTAAAAAATGAGATTCGCGTTAGTGCCTATATTTATTGAAATTGCTTTTTTTATTTTTAAAGCTATAAAAAAATTAATAAAAGTTGTTAAAAAGAATCCATTGGCCGGAGGTGTTGCCACTGGTGGTTTTGTTGATTTCATCATGAACAAAATATCAGATGTGTTTAATTTTGCTGCAAATTCTGGGCTCATGTATGTAGTGGTTGGCTTTGTATTATCTTTTGAACTTTTTCTAATTAAGTATTTTATTTTTGATTTTAGTTTCCCATTTATTGATGATAATCTAGCTAATTTTATAATTACAGCACCTTTAAAAATTCCATCAATTATGCTTGCTTTATCTTTTTTAAATAAGATAGGTTTTTTTGATATTTTGTCAACAATTTATTATATTTCGATTGCTTTTTTTATTATTAATGAGTATCGAGCTGGCTTAAAAACAGCTTCCTCAACATTTTTTAAACAACCTGAAAAAGTTTCAACACCAAAATTTATGAATAATTTATATAAATAGATAAAATTCTTTTTTATTCGTTTCTCACAAATTTTGTAATTCTTTGCATATGTTACATTTAAATCTTGACAATGTGTATTATTTACTGTATAATTATGGTATCTTAAAACAAAGGTTTACAAAATGCTTACAAAAAAAAATTTTGATTTTAGACTCGCTTCGCATATTGGAATGACTCGCCAAAATCTTGTGAGAACATATAAAAATAGTCTTTCTTCTGAAAAAAGAAATATGTATAAAATTTTATCTCTTGGTTTTGAACTATTTTTAAATGATTTTAGTCAAAAAGAACTTATTTTATTTAAAAATTTTAAAGAAGATTTATTGCAGGAGGTAAAATGATGTTACCTTCAAAATTTAATTTAGATGATTTAAGCTATTTATCTCATACATCCATTCTTAGTGGTGAAATTGGTTCAGGTAAGACTTCTTTTTTAGTTCAATTGCTTCTTAATTTGACTAGAAATCCTAAAAGTAAAGTTAAAAATGTTTTTATAAATATAGATGGCTTTAATTTTGAAAAGTTTAATGAGATGTCAAAAGTTACTTTTTCCTGGTTAGATATGTCGCATTTGATATCTTTCTCTAAAAAAGAGAGATTAGCATATACTAAGTACAATTCAGAAGGTGGTGGTGTCATCGCTGAAAATGTTAGAAAAGATTTGGAAAAAGATTTTGATTATTTTGATAGTTTGATTGTGTGTGATGAAAGTGACCATTATTTAACTAAAAAAGATGATGACTTTGCAAATTTTATGAAGTTTAGAAGGCATTATAATATTGGGATAATATTTATAACTCAAAAGTTTCAAAATTTGAATAATAGTTATTATAATTCTGGAGCTATAAATCGTTTTTATAGAATAAGAAATCCTCTTTTTAATATTACAAGTTCAAAGTATTTAGAATTATGGAGTTCTTCAAATACAGCTGTGTCTGATAATTTAGTTTCTATTAATAGTTTCAAAATTGAACCTTTGGTTTTTGAGCTTTATGACACTGGGGATAATATCATATCTTCAAAATTTGTTTTTAAAAAGTTTTTAATTCCTATTATATTTTTAGTGATTGGAATTCCTATAGCAATATATTTTCTTCACAAAGAATATTCTGACATGACTACGGATCGTAATAAAGATTTTAAAAAAAAAGTAGTTGTAAATATAAATAAAAATTTGAAAAAGTCTGAATTAGTTATTGAAAATAGTGTTTTAATTAAATGCATTTCATTTGGTAATTATACAAATTGTTATTTTGATAACAAAGTTTATTCTTTGAATTCTGAATTATTTTTAAAGTTAAAATCATTAGGATTAGAATATAAAAAAGAATTTAATTTAAGAAATACCTATTTTTACAAAGTTGATGTTAAGTTTTTTGATTATATGAAATTTAATATTTTAAATCCTATTGAAAAAAAAGAAAAAAAAGTTAAGGAATAAGAAAATGAAATTTATTTATTTAATTGTGTTTTTTGTAAGTTTGCTGAAAGCAGATGTTATGAGTATTGATGACTTGAGTATGTTGGTGGCATCAAAAATTAATAAAACTTTAATTTTGGATACTTCAATTCAAAACAATTTTTTGGTTTATAGTAATCGTCTTGAAAAAGATTTTAGTTTATCAGAAATTGAAATGATTTGTAAAAAGTTGAATTATAAAATTATGATAACCAAAAAAATTATTTATATTTCAGCAATTTCAAAAAAAGATTTGAATATCAAGAAAACTGATATTCTAGAACAGAAAAAAGATTTACGAAAATATAAGAATAAAGTTATGCGAAGTCAATTATATACAAAAATAATTAGCACCAATATGAAATATTCGAGAATTTTAGAAATAGCAAAATTGATGGACTATAAGGCTATTCGATTAGGTGCAGGTAGGTTTTTGATTTCTTCTAAAATTCAAAAAATAAAAGTAGGTTTTTTTAAATTTAAACCTTTAGATAAATATGTACTTAATGGTCATATTTATGAACTTGATATTAATAAAATAAAAGAAGAAAATATAAATTTAAATTCTCTTTTAAATTATGCTAGCACTGGCTCTAATGTTGGTTTATCTGTTTTAGGTACAGTTGGTCAAGATTTTGTTTCAACTACTCCCACGAGTAGGCTCTCTTTGAATGCAGTTTTTAAATTTTTGGTAACTAAGGGTTTTGGGCGAATTATGAGTAATCCTGTATTTTCAATTTTTGATGGCGAGTCGATTGTCTTTAGTAGTGGTTCGTCTGTTCCTGTGGCGAATGCAAGTATTGCTAACAGTAGAGATAATACTATTTCAACAAGTTACAAAAATGTGACAGTGGGCATGAACATTGAAATTATGCCTAGATTTATGCTAGATAATTCAATTAATTTTAAGCTAAATCTAAATTTGACAAGTTTATTGTCTTATGACTCTGTAAAAAATTTAGTTTCTATGTCTAGCAAATCTTTGACTGGCGTTTACAATTTAAAATTGAATGAAGAGCTTCCATTAATACAGTTTATCTCAAAAAATAGTAACAGTGTAGTTTCAAAAGTTCCTATTTTGTCTGATATTCCTATTTTAGGGCGGTTGTTTACGAATATTAGTGATACGAAAAATACTAAAGTTACGGTTATAATTTTCACACTTGAAAAGAAGAATTCTCTTATCCTTGAAAAAAATAAAAAGTTAATTTTTAAAGGAGGTTTATAATGTTATATTTTATTACTTTTTTTCAAATGTTTAAAGTTTTTTTTATGTTAATTATTTTTGCTATTTTTTTGTATCAATTCTTTAAAGTTGCGATTGTTAATGATTTTTGGCGAGTTTATTAGTTTTGATAAGTTTAAGAGAAAAACACGCTTGCGGGGAATTTCTCTTAAACTCTACTTGATACTAACGAGATAACTGGGGAGCTAGCTTAAATTATTCTTAATTAAGGCATAATTTAAATAGATTTGGCTATAATAAAATATTAAATAAAAGGCTTTTTAAATGGCAATTGATATAAAACATATTGATTTTTTAAATACAGATGATAGGGAGTTGTTAGGTGATTTAACAGAAACTTTTAAAAAGTTTAAACTGCATAATTTTGAGACTCAAAGAGCGATTTCTAGATTTTTTGAAAGAAATAGAGATGAGACTTGGTCTTACAATGGTAAAAGTTTAACGGAGTTTTATTCTCCGAACAAACAGGCAAGAATTCAAAATTGTAATAACTGGGCAGAATTTGCTAAATTTGTTGATAATTCTGAAATAAAGCAAATAAAGTCAAACGCTTGCGGTAATCACTTATTGTGCCCTTTTTGTGCTTCAAGAAAGGCATCTAAAATTCAAAAGAGAGTTGAAGACTTTTTTTATCTTTTTTCGGATGATATAAAATCAAAAAATTTAAAAGTTAGGCAAACAAAAGAAGATGTTATAAATAATGAATTTGATTTGATTATAAGTGAGCATACTAAAAAATCTTATGAAAAAGTCTTAAAAAATCAAGGAAATATATTAGATAAAAATTGGTATTATATAGTACTAACTGTGGTCAATGACAGTGATATTGACAAATGTTTCAACCATTTAAGGGATAGCTTTTCTAATGTAAGACAGTTGATAAAAGATTTTAAAAAAGGTAATAACGGAACTACAGTTTTTAAAGTATCAGGCGGTTTATACAGTATTGAAATAACTTATAATCAGTATAATAATACTTTTCATCCCCATATAAATCTTATGCTAGCTTTTGATAAACCCATTAAAGATGTTAAAATGTATCCATCAAAAAAATTGAAAAATCAAACAAAAATAATGTATAATTCAAAAATTTTAAGTGAGGAATGGAAATTCATAACGGGCGATAGTTATATCACTTCTGTTACGCCTTTACCTATTGATCGTAATAATCATAATTTATTGAAAAAAAATTTAATGGAAATTTTAAAGTATTCTTTGAAATTTAACTCGATGGACTCTGATGTTATGGTTGATTTGTATCCCCACTTATTCAAAAAAAGATTATTTGGAACTTTGGGTTTTATGTATGGTCTTGGTTTGGATAGTATTAAAATTGAGGAATTTATAACAGATAGAAAATTTTATATATTTGTAATGAATTATGTAAATGGCATTTATAGATTTCAACCTAAAAAAACTGAAATAATAATGAATGAGTATGATGAAAATGGTGTGCTTTATAATAATGATACAATTTTATTCAATAAAGTTGAAAATTTGTTAAAAATTAAAAATCCATTTGAAAATGTGTATGCTTTAAAAAATTTAGCAAATGATTTTGTGCATTCTGAACCTGAATTTTTTAGTGATTTAGAAATTGATATATTACAAAAAAAAGGTTTTCCAATTTTTAAATTTAAGTTTAAAAAAAGTTTAGATTAGATATAATGATGTATATTTAAAATAAGGATGAAAAAGATGAAAAAATTAGAAATCGTAACAACTATTAAGGGTCAAGTTTTCGATACTTATGTAAAGCCTGCAAGTGCTGAAAAAACTAATGCGAAGACTGGCGAAGTCTATCAAGCACAACCTGAAAAATATTATCTTCAGTTCATAAGTGAGAAAGTCTTAAATAAAGATACAGGCGAAAATAAGAAGCAGATTGTTGATGTAAAAGTTTTAGTAAATCCTGCAGTTTATGAAGATAAAATAGTTGAGATTTCTGTAAATGTTTTTAATATGGGAATGAATACTTATTATAATCAAGTCGATGATACAAAAATCATAGTAAAGTAGATATAATATGTTAAATTCTGATTTATTTATTTTGTTAATTAATCTTTATATTACAAATTTTGATTTTTTAGTCAAAAGTGATTTTGATGTTAGTGATGAAGAATTAGAATTATATTTAATTTGTAAAAATACTTTAAAAACTTTTTAAGCTCCGCTTTCTTCGAGATGTAAGTCGAATTTTAAAGGTTTTATTATGAAAAAAATAGGTTTATTTTCTCTTGGAGCATCAATTTTGACTGTTGCAGCTAGTGCGGATGTCATTTCTCCAGAGCAAACTACTGCTTTCACTGGTGCCATTACTGGTGGAATGACTGAGTACATGACTGTTCTTACTTCGGTTGCAGCAATTGTTATTCCGATCGGAATTG